>NZ_JBDOBO010000013.1:15376-62852 GCF_047723935.1 Gluconobacter sp. | reverse complement strand
GCCTCCAGTCCCGTTCGTCTAGAGGCCTAGGACACTGCCCTTTCACGGCGGCAACACGGGTTCGAATCCCGTACGGGACACCAAGTTTTTCAAAAGCTTGCAGGCACATTTCTCAAAATGAAATGACGCAGATATCCAGCTTTGATCGTACTCTGTACGGTCTCAGAGCTGGAATTTTCTGTTTGTGCCCCCTGCATGAGACCGAGCTTATCGTTCAGGCATCTCAAGACTACCCCTTCCTAAAAATCGTCGTTCGGCTCTGAATTTCTCCTGAAGTCTGAAACCTTTTTTAACTCCTGCGATCACGATTTCGTGTCATAGACCAGACATCTTTTGACATGGAGAGCGTACTTGTCCCGTTTCCCCCTGCACATGGCCTGCCGCTCTGTTTTGTCCATCCGCGGCTTCCTGATGATGGGCACAGCGTTCGGTCTGCTCGCAGCACCTTCGCAGGCCTACGCAGATGATGATGTGATGTCTCGCATGGAACAGGAAATGCACCGCCTCCAAGAAGCGCAGGCGCATGTTCAGCAGGAACAGGAAGAGATTAATCGTGATCTTGTCATGCTCCGCTCAGAGATGGCCAAGCACCATCACATCGTTCACCCCGCAGACAAGACAACGACGAACACGACAACAGTCGCGCGGAGCACACCGTTGGGATCTGCTCTTCAGGGAGCAGCGCCTCATCTGGCACATCTGCATTCGTCCCTACATCCAACGGAACTTGCTGCGGGGGAGACACTCGCATCACATGCCAGTTCTCCCGGGAAACGGGCTTCACACATTTTACCCTCACCTGAGGAAAGAGACCGCGTTGCACGAGATCGTCGCGACCAAGGGGTGACAGAGTCAGGTGCCGGATCTGAACTGGCCGTGGTCGGGAAGCGAACGGAAGATGTCATGGTGCGCTTTGCTGAAAACGGCGTCGGTCCACATCCGCGTGAAACAATCGGCGCGCAGTCCGCAGGCGCCGTGGGCGACCATGGCGTGTTTCACCTTGGCCCTGTCACGCTCATGCTGGGTGGCTTTGTGGACATGGCGGCCGTTCTTGAGAACCGCCATGTGGCGTCCGGGACATTCAATTACTGGCAAGACATGCCGTATCCGAATGAACCGCGGTATCATACCAACAATTTCGAAGGGAGCGCCCGCTATAGCCGCCTCTCTCTTCTGGCACGCGGCAACATCAATTCCGAAGCGACCATTTCGGGCTTCTTTGAATCCGATTTTGGTGCTGGTGCGGTGACGACAGATCCGTATGAAAGCAACAGCTATGCGTTCCGGATGCGTCAGGCCTATCTAGCCTATGATGATAACAAAGCTGGCTGGCATTTCCTTGGCGGACAGGCTTGGAGCCTTCTGACGCCCGGCCGTATTGGTATCGTGGCCCGTCAGGAGAGCCTTCCAGAAACCATTGAAGCCTCCATGCTGGCGGGTCAGACATGGGCTCGCCAGTGGCAAGTGCGCGTCGTCAAGGATTTCATGGACCACCGCCTCTGGGCAGGTTTTTCCATCGAAAATCCTGCAACCCTGTATGACACCACCGGCTTCACGAACACCAACGGCACGGTCTCGCTGCCAAACGGCAACACGGCCACGATTGGCGAAAATGGCGTTGGCCTGACGAATGATACGGCGAATTTCTCAAACGAAATCGCGCCAGACCTGATTGGCAAACTGGCTTACGATCCCAGCTGGGGCCATTACGAAGTCGAAGGCATCCTGCATTTCCCGCATGATCGCGTGACCATCAATCATACAGGCCACAACAACACCGCCATTGCAGGTGGCGCCGGGGGATCGCTGATCCTGCCAATCATTTCAGGCAAGCTGGAGTTCCGTGCGGCCGGTCTCGCGGGATGGGGCATCAACCGCTACGGTTCAGTGCTGCTTCCGGATGCAACACTGAATGCCAAGGGCGACCCGGTACCCCTCTTCGGTCTTCAAGCCCAGGCAGGCCTGATTGCACATCCCAACCCGCATATTGATGTGTATGGATATTTTGGCACACAGCGCGTGGGACATGCTTATTTCAACAGTGAAGGGTCGTCTTACGGCTACGGCAACCCGCTGTACTCAAATGCGGGCTGCCTCCAGGAGCTCTCGTCCCTCTCCTGTTCCGCCAATACACGCGGCGTTTCAGAAGCGACGATCGGTGCCTGGTGGAGGTTCTTCAAAGGTCGCTTTGGTACCGTTGAAGGTGGCACTCAGCTCGCTTATGCACGGCGGGATATCTGGAAAGGCATCGGCGGCGATCCGCACACCAGTATGAGCCAGATCTTCTTCGACTTCCGCTACCTCCCCTTTCAGTAACGCACGCCCGCACAAAAAGCCGCATGTTCAACACACGCGGCTTTTTCCATTTTCAGCCCTTCGTCCAGTACCCGGACGCCTTGATCCACTGCGGCGAAATTCCACGCTCGTTTTCCAAAACACTTCGGATAGAGCGTGCAACGGATGCTTCCGCAGCCACCCAGATAAATGTCTGCGGCACGATCTGAATGGTTTTCAGGGCACGCAGGAATGGCTCGGCCTGATGCGCCTGTTCGCTTGGACGATGGACCCAGACAGGTGTGTAGGGCGCCTTCGTTTCGAAGGGCTGTTCCTCTGAAGCATCTGTCACCGCAGCAAGTGTGGTGACAGGCGTTCCGGCATCCAGTTCCTCGACGCGCCTGCCAATAGCTGGAAGTGCGGTTTCATCCCCAATCAGAAGCCAGTTGCGAATATCTCCCGTAATGACGCGCGATCCTTTGGGGCCACCAATGGCGAGATGATCACCGGGCTTGGCGCTCCGGGCCCAGTCCGCCGCCGGTCCGCCATCATGGTCTACAAAATCCAGAACCAGCGTCCCAGCAGCGCGGTCAAACACGCGCGGCGTGTAATCCCGACGGGCCATGTCACCATTCCCCTGCGGAACAAAAATCTTGATGTGATCATCTGGCGACAGGCTTGGAAAATCCCGAAGGCTGTCATCCTGAAGCGTGATGCGGATCATGTGTGGCGTTACGCGCCCGACGCCCACAACGGTCAGGTCACGGCGTTTCAGCTCGTGCATGACGCGACGGATTTCCGGGGGAGCAATGGTTGTGGTGTCAGTAACGGTCATCTTCTCATCCTTGAATTAACCCTGAGCAACGGGTCTGAGGACTGCATGACGACAGACGCACAGGCCCGGCACAGCGCAGGGGCTGTTCGGTTCTGTGCGTTGATTGACGTTAACGCTTACGGAAACTGGAGACGTCCAGCCTCGATGTCATCTCCAGCCACGATCTGACTGGAGCATTCCTTCAGCTTTTCCCTTTACTGGTCCTCGACGGAAAATTCGATAGGAACAGTGAGAGAAACTGTCGTCCCTGCAATCTCTTCCGGCGGCGGCGGGAACGGTTCTGCACGCCGGACAACTGCCAGTGTTTCTTCATCCAGCAATGCAAAACCACCACTTTTCCGGATTTTTGCAGACAAAACATGCCCACGCCGATCCATGACGAAAAACAGCACAGGAGTTCCTTCTTGATGCTGCGCCAGAGCTTCTGCGGGGTAACGCTTGAAACGTTCCAAACGCGCCAAAATATCGCCCTGCCAGGTCACGGGTGCGTTGCTGGGGTGACTCGCGTGAGAGGCAGACGCTGCGCTACTGCTCTGGGAGGGTGTACTATCGGCAGCAGGTGGCGCTGTCATCTTGTCGGCAACAGGAGCCTGCATCGGGACCGGTTTCACGGGCTGAGGCGGGCTCTTTACTGTTTTCTTGTGAACCTTGACCTTCTCCACCTTTGGAACTGGCACAGGCGGATGCGGTGCCGGAGACGGCGGGGCATCCACCTGTTGAGGCGTATCCAGCTGCGGTTCCGGCGGCGTGACCATCTGCTGTGGGCCCGGATCAACATCCTGAGGAGGAGCCGGCGCAGGTGTCGGCATGGGGGACATGTCAATCGCGATAGCAGGCGGGGGAGCTGCACTTGGGGCCGCAACCTGTGGCGGCGCATGTGTCACGGCCCACCAGAGTGCGATGCCTGTCAGAACAGTCATGGCAGCACCAGACAAACCCCAGACACGGACGCTGCGCTGGTCTTCGGTCTGCTGATACGACTGATACCAGTCCCGGAAGGTCGTGGGGAGAGACGCGTGTGAAGAACTCACGGTCCTTCCCCAGCCTCCTGCCCCTGAAGCGTGACAAGCGCGACCTTGAGGAAACCAGCCTTCCGAAGCTGCCCCATTACGTCCATCAGCGTTCCATAATCGACGGTCTTGTCCGCCCGCAGAAAAATGCGCTCTTCCTTGTTTCCCTTACTGGCTTTGCCGAGTGCATCAATAAGCTGATCCGAACTGACGGCATCTTCGCCCAGAGCCAGCGTATGGTCAGCCTTGACGGTCAGGAGCACCGGTTCATCCGGGCGGGGAGCAGGCGTTTCGGTTGAAGATGGCAGATCAACCGGGACGTTGACCGTCGTCAGAGGTGCAGCAACCATGAAGATCACGAGCAGAACCAGCATGACGTCGATAAACGGCGTCACGTTGATTTCATGGGCTTCCAGCACCGCCTCATCGGCATGACGAATATGAATGGCCATTCCTGCGATTACTCCGCAGCAGCCATGAAGCGGACGACATTGCCGCTTGCTGCAAGCGCCGCACGGGCCAGATCACGAGAGACCAGACGCATCACAATTGACGTCAGATCCGCGACGCTGGCGCGACAGGCCGCCGTCTGACGGGCCAGATGATTGTAAATCACAACAGCAGGGATGGCCGCAACCAGACCAAGCGCCGTGGCCAGAAGGGCTTCTGCAATACCAGGAGCAACAACGGCCAGACTGGTCGCATGAGCGGCGGCAATACCCGTAAAGGACGACATGATGCCCCATACCGTTCCGAACAGGCCAATGAAGGGAGATGTCGCACCAATCGTGGCGAGCACGCCGGTCCCTCTCATCAGGCGGCGGCCTTCAGCAGCTTCCAGACGCTCAAGATGCAGGACAATCCGCTCTTTAATGCCTTCGCGATCGGCAGGAATATCTTCCGAGCGACGGCGCTCCGCTTCTGCGGCCAGAACCATAGCATGAGCGATACCCGCACCATCGCGCGTCCATTCTTCTCCCAGATGCAGTGTGTCTGCGTCTTCCAGAGCCGTTTCTGATTTTTTGAGCTGCGCCCGCAGACGAATCAGCTCAACAGTTTTGGCAATGAAGATCGTCCACGTGACGACGGATGCCGCTGCCAGAAGTGTCATGACACATCGGACAACCGGCCCGGCGCCCAGAAACATCTGCCAGGGAGAGAACGTAAGAGACATCAAATAGGCCTGTCGGGGCGACTCTATGCGCCCTCCTGTCTCGAGGTTGGAACACCATATCCTTGCAGAAAACCGACATCTGTCTCGCGCAGTCCGGGCGACACGCACCACATGGATTGCAGAAACCCGCAAAGACCTTTAAGGGACGATAATGAGAGTCATTCTTAATTACAAGCAAGATTCTTAACCGCTTTGAAAAAAGCCCCGAGAGCCGTCCAAGGAAGAACACACCCATGTTGATCCACATCCCGAACGTCCTGTCTCCTGAAGAGGTACGCTATTGCCGCGACCAGCTTGAGACGGCGCAGTGGACAGACGGACGTGTCACAGCGGGAGAACAGTCTGCAAAGGCAAAACTGAACCTTCAGATTCCGCAGGATTCAGATGTGTGCCGTGAACTGGGCGAAATTGTTCTGAGGGCTTTAGGGCGCAATCCAACTTTCAATAGTGCTGCCCTGCCCTTGCGAGTTTATCCCCCGCTTTTCAACCGATACGACACCGGAATGCATTTCAACGCACATGTTGATAATGCCATCCGCCCTATTCCAGGCGCTGGCTTCCGCATCCGGACAGATGTTTCCTCCACACTGTTCCTGTCTTCTCCAGAAGATTACGACGGCGGAGAACTCGTCATTCAGGACACGTACGGCAACCAGAACGTCAAACTGCCTGCGGGTGACATGGTGGTCTATCCGTCTACCAGCCTGCACAGCGTTAACCGCATTACGCGCGGTAGCCGCTGGGCATCGTTCTTCTGGTCGCAATCCATGATCCGCGACGATACAAAACGCGCTCTTATGTACGATTTTGACCGCTCCATCATCGAGACCCGCAAGGCGCTTCCCGATGATCACCCAGCGGTTCTGGGTCTGACCTCAACCTATCACAACCTTCTGCGGCAATGGGCTGAGCTCTGAAGTCGTCAGCCCTCCCTTAAAACGAATGAACCAGCACCCGGTATGATCTTTCGCCGGGTGAGATTTATGCCGGAACAGCGCTGAGCCGTTTCACGAGACCCAATTGACGCACAGCCTGTGCACCAATGCTTTTCAAAGCAGGATCAGCATAAGGTTGGACAGCAGCAATGATTGCTCGACAAACATCTGGCAGCCCTGTCTTCAAAGCTCGTTGAAGACAGGAGGCTGCCGCTGCGATATCCTGATGAGCGAGCGCAAGACGTGAAAGATTAATCTCGGCCCAGCAATCTCCCCCCTCAGCCGCTGCTTGAAAAAAGATTTTTGCACCTTCCAGGTCGGGCGTTCCGGCAATCCCTTCCTCATGAAGCAAACCAAGCATATTGAGCGCTTTTGCATTTCCTTTTTCAGCAGAAAATACATACAGCCGATATGCTCGCGCACGGTCTTTGGGAACCCCATCGCCGAGTAACAGAAGATCGGCCAAGTTAAACATGGCCCACGCATCCCCGAGCTGTGCCGCTTCTTCAAAATATAAAGCTGCCTGCCCTGTATTCCGGACGACGCCCCAACCGCGCTCATAGGCGCGTCCCAGCATGTTCAATGCCGTAGGATGACCACTTCGCGCAGCCGCTTCAAAGTATGGGAAAGCGTCTGCAAACCGTCCTGTATCCACATGCATCTGGCCAAGAAGAAGCTGAGCCTGCACCTGAGGAGGACAGGTGATGGCCGGTATTTCCCGTTCAGCACAAAATCCGACTGACTGCTCGCACGAAGCCATATTTATCTACCGTTAATTCAGCAGAAAGCCCTCCCGGCCAGAAGCCGGAAGGGCTGAAACTACTTTTGTCGTGACTAACCTCAGAAATTTAGGCCAAAGCTTCCCATGAACGTCCGCCCCGACATGGGAACGGCACGCCCTGTGTTGAAAGCCGAACCATAGTTCAGATGGTTGGTCAGATTGTTGGCATTAAACTGCGCATGGTAACGACCGTAGTCGTAGGACACGATGCCATTCAGCGAGAAGTTGTAAGGCATCCGCGCTGTATTGGCTTCGTTAGCCCAGTAGCCTGAACTGTACTGGGCACCGCCACCAGCCTTCAGAGTGCCCTGCCCCGCTCTCAACACCAGATGGGACAGGTTATAGGTGCTCCACACCGAGAACGAATTGTGCGGAAGCTGGGGCGCCTGATTGCCGTGCAGCGTAGCGCTATGCGTCACCTTGCCGCCCATGTAAGCGTACGTCGCATAAAGATCCCAGTTCTGGGTAATCTTTCCAGTTGCGCTCAGTTCGGCACCACGAATGCGACGGCCGGTTCCCGCATCCTGGAAGCCTGTGATGATGTTGCCATCGTCATCATAGGTGTAGGAATTGTTCTGATTGATCTGGAACAGGGCGCCCGTTACGCCAAGGCGCTTGTTAAAGAAGTCGAGCTTACTTCCAACTTCAAACAGATCACTACGCTGTGGCTTGAGGTCACGCCCGTTATTCGCGACATCCGCGCTCCCGGCATTATTCGTCACAATAGACGAAGCATCCGTCCCAACCGGCTTATACGAGCGCGCGAACGTGAAATAAACGGTGGCATCCTTGGTGATGTCATACATCACGCTCGCAGACGGGCTGAACTTGTTCGAAGATTGGGATTGCGTTCCCGCGGCAGACGTCGTCGCACTCCAGAACTTGCTCTGATAGCTATCCCACCGGAACGTTCCGAATACGGACAATTTGTCGGTCAGATGGATCTTGTCTGCAAAGAACAGGCCCAGATCCCGAAAATCCGTCATGCGCCGGCCGGTTGATGGCCACGTGATGTATGTTGAGGGAGAGGAATAGTAAGGGCTACGGATTGTCTGATTGTTTGATCTGTTGACGTAAGTTCCCATGCTACGGTCATCCTTGGTGTAATTGATATCCACACCTGCCCGGATGTCATGCTTCAGGAAGCCTGTATTGAATTTCGAACGCCCCATCATGACATTCTGAATGCCCCAACCGTCCTGCTGGTAGGCAACGCCGCCGCCTGCGCCGTAGGGCAGAGTAGGATTTCCACCAGATAGAAAACTCGAAGCACATGCGCCGGAACACGCACTTGGGGTCGTCGCGGCATATTCACGATGATAATGGCTGAAGCGCGTGTCGTTGCTCAGCGTCAGCCACCGGGCAATTTCGGTCGCAAACTTTGAGGTGACCATGTGAATATTAGAATTGTCGCGATCAAAGCTGCGCGTATATGTCGTATCGCGATTCAGCCCGTGTTCTGTAATGGGCGAATACGTATTGCCCGTCAGGATCATTGGCACGCCATAATCCGGCATTCCGCGGCTGCCGAGCCACTGATAGTTCAGGTGATAGGTGGTTTTCGTTCCTAAACCAAAACCAAGATCAGCCGCCACACCATAACGATCTGACCGCACATTGTTCCGGTCTGCCACATCCTGCTTGTTATACATGCCATTCACACGAAGGGCTGTATGCTTGCCCAGCTGGTAATTGACGTCTGCCGCACCGCGATACTGCATGCCGCTGCCAATCGACTGATCAAAAGCATAATGGTTTCCCAGATGCGCCTTTTTCAGCGTCTGGTTGATCACGCCACCAACGTTACCGGCACCGAAATATTCACCACTCGGTCCTTTAACCACTTCAACACTTTCCGTATTGAACGTGTCACGAACATACGTTCCAAAATCACGCAGACCGTCTTCGTAAATATCGCCACGCGCCTGCTGACCACGAATGCGGAACTGGTTGCCATTCATGCCGCCATTGCCCTCCCCCGTAGACATCGTAATACCGGGAACATTGGCCAACGCCTGATCCAGAGTGAACAGACGCTGCTGTTCGATCAGAGCCTTGGGCACAACGCTGATGATCTGGGGCGTCTCCCGCACGGTATCCGGCATACGCCCGATATCCAGTGTCGTGTTGTTCGTATTCGTGGGTTCGGGTGTGGCCGTTTCGGTCTGTCCGTGAACCTTGACGGCAGGCAGACTGACAGACGCCGTATCATTCGTAACTCCGGCATCCTGCGCGTCTGCTTCTCCGGTTTCCGTCACACCGAGACCCGCGCCTAAAGCCAGAAGCACCAGTTTCTGCCACTTCCCAGAGGAAGAATGAGCTGCCTCAGTGAAAACCTGGCCCTCTGTCAGAGCGTGCGGGCTAAAATGTTCGTTTTTCGACGGCATGGAATCACCTGAACTCATGGACCTGACAATGTGCCGAAACAGAAACAGGCAGCTGGCCCGGGGATGGCACTCCCTTCCGTCACGATGGGTACATCGTCTCCAGGAATTCAGAGGTCTCTCATGGTCAGGCAAAGCCCAGGTTCAGCACACTGAAACTGGCGCTATCTTCCTCAGAAGAGTTGTTAATGCAACTGATTCTCATTAACTAGGCCATGACATAACATTTCACCTGACTCCCAGGCGTCCCATTTCCCCACGAATGGCCTGTGAAACCGTATCCCGCATCCATCGATGAAGCTGATCCATGTCCAGTCGTGGATGCCAGGCCTGAAACGCGTGGACTGGTGGAAGTACAAAAGGAAAATCAAACGTTTCAAGACCCATCTCCGCCAATGGCAGACAGTCAATAACGATCCGCGGTAAAGGAAGGATCATGTCTGTTCCACGCAGTGATTCGATAAGCGAATAATACGTCGGAACCACCATCGCGATGCGACGTGAGAGAGCATATCGCTCCTTCAGGATGAGATCGATCGGGCCAAACGCACGCCCTTTCCGCGACACACTGACATGATCGTAAGCCACAAGTGCATGAGGGGTGATTTTTCCCTTAAGGATCGGATGCCCTGCCCGGACGAGGGCACTGAACGACGTGTCGAACAGGGCCTTGCGCATGATTTCCGGACGCAGATCGTCAGTCGCCCCAATATAGAGATCTATGTGGCTTCCACGCAGGGCTTCGCTGGCGGTCTCTTCAGACTCCGGAGAGAAAACAATGCGACATTCTGGGCAATCCTTCCGAAGGGCCAGAAGAATTGCAGGCCCGAAAGCACCCACAACAATATCATTGGCGCGAATGGTGAACTTTGGAGACATCGCCTTCAGATTCAGCTCCGCCCCTTCATTGAGCAGATCATCCGCATCCCTCACCAGTCCCTGAACACGGTCCCGGATACGGTTGGCGAAAGCCGTTGCAACCATGCGCCGACCGGACATGACAAGGATGGGGTCGTTAAAAACACTTCGCAGACGCGCCAGATGTCGGCTCATGGCAGGCTCACTGACCTGTAATCTACGCGCGGCGAGCGAGACGCTCTGCTCTTCCACCAGCACCTGGAGATAACGCAACAGATCCAGGTCGTAGCGGCGGCCTCCTGACTTCCGGTTTGCCATACACTTATCTCCCCTAATCGTGAGCGCCCTGTTCCAGCCGCATCAAACAGGAATAACGCAGTCCAACATACAGAAATGAAAGGCTTAAGAGAAACACTTCCAGAAAGTGGAATCCTCATCTGCCTGAAGTGTGGGTTTTTCTCCACCTGCGCATCGCCGATAGAAGCTCTCTGGCATCACGAGAGCACCTTATGGCTTTACCTTCACCCACCGCAGCAGCACCCGAACAACCCTCCTACATACCGCCGTTCGGAATGCGGACCATTATAGGGTGCCTTGGCATGTTGCTGGCTGTGCATGTTGCCGGATTCAATGAGCACATTACCGAAATCGGCCTGTCAGACATTCGCGGCGCCATGCATATCGGTCATGACGAAGGCACGTGGTTCATCTCGACCTACGAAGCCTTCAACATTGCCGCCATGGCCTTCACGCCATGGTTCTACATGACATTCTCGATCTACCGGTTTTCGATCTTCATGACGGCAGTGCTTGCCCTGCTGTCCATTCCGCTGCCGTTCATGCCGGACATGATTTCCCTGTGTTTCCTGCGCGCTGCACAGGGTCTCAGTGCAGGGTGTCTGCCGCCCGTCCTCATGACCGTGATGCTCAAATACCTGCCGCCGCCTATCAAGGTGTTCGGTGTGGGTGGATACGCCATGAGCGCGACCTTCGGCCCGAATCTGGGTGGCCCACTGGAAGCCCTGTGGTTTGAGCATTTCGGCTGGCACTGGCTGTACTGGGAGGTCATTCCTCTCAGCGCCATTGCCATTGCCATGATGGCTTATGGCCTTCCCAAAGACCCGGTGCATCTCGAACGCTTCATGAAGTTCAACTGGCGCGGCTTCTTCATCGGTGTGCCGTCCATTTTATGCGTCGTCACAGTCCTTTATCAGGGAGACAGGCTGGACTGGTTCCGCTCTCCAATCATTTCTCATCTGACGTTCTGGGGCGGAGCGCTGTTTGTGGGCTTCTTGTTCCACGAATGGCACCATCACAGCCCGTTTTTCCGACTTCAGTACTGGAAGAACCGTAACATCGCGATGGCCATGCTTACCCTTGTCGGCGTTCTGGTCATCTGTGGTCTGATGATGGAAGTTCCGTCCACCTATCTGGCGGAAGTTCGCGGATACCGCCCATCCCAGACGGCGCCTATCGCGCTGATGGTCGCTCTGCCACAGCTTATCATGCTTCCGCTGACGGCAGCCCTCTGCAACATGCGCTCGGTAGATTGCCGCTATCTGCTCGGCATTGGCATGAGCTGTCTCGGGCTGGCGGCGTTCCTCGGAACCTGGCTCACGCCGGACTGGGTGCGAGATAATTTTTATCTTCTGCAGGGTCTCCAGATTGTGGGGCAGCCCATGGTGGTCATTCCCGTTCTGATGCTGGCAACCATGTCCCTCGGACCGGCGGACGGACCATTCATTTCCGGCATGGTGAACATGCTCAAGGGTATGGCCAATGCCGTTGCTGCGGCCCTGTTCGCAGTCCTGCTACGGCGGCGCGAGCAGTATCATTCCAACATGCTGCTGGACCGCTCTGGCAATAATGCGACGGCCCTAGCCGGCATGGGAAACCCGATCGAAAACGCGATCCAGAACACCTCGCCAGATACAGCGCATGTCTCCCGCAATGCGTTGGAAATCTTCCATGACTACCTGCACGAGCAGTCTGTCGTGCTTGCTCTGGCCGATATCTACCTCGTCGTTGCGGTGGTGTGCGCCGTCTACGTTGTTTTGAATTTCATTCTTCCGAAACGCGTCTATCCACCCGGCAAAGGCCCGGCACCAAAACCTGCAGCAACCCCCACTCCTGTTCCGGCGGCTCCCGTGACCGCCCCCGCACATTAAGATCCGGATCTCTCAGACATGATTTATGGAAAGCCTCTTCTTCTCGCCGGTTGTGCAGTCGTGATTCTGACCGGACTGGCCTGGAGCGCCGATCGTTTCTTCGTGGGTGACGGCGTTCACCAGAAAACCAACGATGCCTATGTCACGGCAGACTTCACGACCGTTGCTCCCAAGGTTTCGGGCCGGATCGACCGCGTGCTGGCGGAAGATAATGAAAACGTTCACGCTGGCGAAGAACTCGCCCATATCGAAGACGATGACTATCGCGCAGCCCTTGCCGCCGCCAGGGGTGACGTAGCAGCCGCAGAAGGCGATGTGAGCAACCTTCAGGCCATGTTGGCCCGTCAGGACAGCCTGATTGCCGCCGCTTCGGATACTGTTAAAGCTGACGAAGCCAGTCTGGCCTTCGCGCAGCAGAACGCCACTCGCTATCACAATCTTTCTGCGGGTGGGGCCAGTACGCTCGAGCAACAACAGGGTGCCGATGCTCATCTTCGGGAAGCCATGGCAGCCCTCGCCCGCGACAAGGCTGGCGTTGACAGTGCCCGACAGCAGATCCCGGTTCTTCAGGCACAGATCCAGCGTGCACAGGGCGCCCTTCTCAAAGCACAAAGTACCGAACATCAGGCAGAGCTGAACCTGTCCTACTGCACCATTCCAGCACCGGTAGACGGCATTGTCGGTGAGCGTGGCGTGCGCGTTGGTGCTTATGTGCATCCGGGCACAGGTCTACTCGCTGTAGTTCCGGTTCAGAAGGCCTATGTGCTGGCCAATTTCCAGGAAACCCAGTTGACCAAAATGCAGACAGGTCAGCGGGCCACCATCTGGGTTGATACCTTCCCCGGTCATCCGCTCCACGCCCATGTAGACAGTCTGGCCCCAGCAACGGGCGTAGCCTTCGCTGCGATTCAGCCAGATAATGCGACAGGCAACTTCACGAAGGTCGTCCAGCGGGTTCCCGTCAAACTGACATTCGATGCAGGGCAACCACTGGCAGCTAAGGTTCGCGTCGGCATGTCTGTTGAAGCGGAAGTGGATACGGCCTCGCAGCCGGAAGGCCTACATGCCCGTGACAACCGTTACGCCTGGCAGTGAGACAGTCCATGCGCTTTTCCCTATCGCCGCGAATGGCTATCCTTCTGTCTGTTACAGCGTTGAGCGCCTGTACGGTCGGACCGGACTATCATAAGCCCACTGACAACTCGCCCGCGCACTACCATGAGAGTGTTGCCCCAGCGACAGACCGCCCGACAGAAGCCACTCTCGATCCGCAGTGGTGGCACCTCTACAACGATCCGGTGCTCACGCAACTTGAAGCAGACGTTGTTCGCAGCAATCTGGACCTGCGGACAGCCGCGCTGAACCTGGCTGAAAGCCAAGCAGAGCGCCGGATTGCGAGTGCCGCGCAAATGCCGCGCCTGGATGGCGCAGCCTCCTACGCACGGGAACGCGCCAGCACCAACGGTATTCTGGGGCTACTAGGAACAACTGAACAGGCTAGCCCTGGCGATATTGCCAGTGGTGCACAGGGGTTTGGCCCTGCCGCTGCCGACGGCGCCAAAGGAAATCCAGCCTTTAACCTGCCTCAGTATGGCTTAAGTGCCTCTTGGGAAGTCGATTTCTGGGGACATGTCAGAAGGCAGGTTGAAGCAGCCACAGCTGCCATGCATGCAACAGAAGACATGCAGCGCAATGTCCTGGTCTCCCTGATGGCCGAGACAGCACAGGACTATATTGCGCTCCGCAATGTGCAGGCACAGATTGCCATTACCCAGCAGAGCATCGAAATTGCCCGTCACAGCGTGGACCTGACAACACTGCGCTTTACACAGGGAACCGCTACCAAACTGGACGTCGCCTATTCCCGCGGACAGATGCACAGCTTCGAAGCGCGGTTGCCGCCCTTAAAAAGCCAGAGCGTGCATCTCATCAATGCCCTCAGCTTCCTTGTCGCACGCGAACCGGGAGCGCTGGCCAGCACATTGAATAAGCCCGGCATTATTCCACCCGTGCCAACCAACATTCCAACGGGCCTGCCGTCTCAACTCGCGGACCGGAGACCAGATATCCGCGCGGCAAGGGAACGTCTGCATGCTGCAACGGCAAGTATTGGCGTGGCTATTGCAGACTTCTACCCCCGTGTAACGCTATCCGGCAGTTTGGATATTCAGGCACTCCAGTTCAGCGGACTTGGGTCCTGGGCATCGCGTCAGTATGGCTTCGGCCCAACCATGACGCTACCGCTCTTTGAAGGCGGCCGCCTTACAGGACAGCTTCATCTTCGGAAAGCGCAGCAGAAAGAAGCCGCCATCGCGCTTCAAAAGACAATCCTGCATGCATGGGAAGAAATCGATGATGCCATGACGGATCTGAGCACAGCTCAGGAGCGTCAGAAGCGGCTGGAAGAAAGCGTCACCGAGAACGAAACAGCTGTTCACATTGCCCAACTTCAGTATAGCCAGGGTGCCGGGGACTTCCTGAATGTCCTGACAGCACAGAGTGCGCTTCTCTCGACGCGAAGCGCCCTGTCAGAAGCCCGTGCAGGCGTCTCCGTTTCAATGACGCATCTTTACCGCGCTCTAGGGGGCGGCTGGGAAGGCTCTCTTTAAGCGTACTGGGTATTTCCCAACCCTTCATTCTGTCGTTCGGCGAGAGACGTCGCAGCCGGGCGACAGATCTGACACCCTTCACGGTGTATCCCCGGCTGAGGATAAATTCAGCAAATCCATGAAATACTGCGCCCTTAGGATTTTTTGTATTTTCCTGACGGCCTTTTCTACCGAACAAAAAGATTCTGCCTTGACGCTTTTGGCTTAAAAAAGGTCTTTTTGTGATATTATCTTTCAGATATACCCACTCAAAAGCACCTTGTTAGTATTTTTTTAGTGTTTTCTCGCGACACTCGGACCTATGGCCAAGCGGGACAGACTTAGTGAACACCTATCAGGAACAGAATTTCGGAACTTATCTTGAATCACTTCAGGCATGGTCCGAAAGTTCTCATGATTCCTTTGTTCTCCATGCTCTTGATTGCTCGGCTATTGTCGCCGTAACGAATACTAAAGGAAAAATTCTCTCAGTTAATGAAAAATTTGTCGAGATCAGTGGCTATTCCAGGGCTGAACTGATCGGACAAGACCATCGAATGCTTCACTCGGGCGTTCATGATTCCAATTTCTTTCAGAAAATGTACAGAACCATTGCACAGGGGGGCGTCTGGCATGGCGAAATCTGCAATAGAAAGAAAAATGGAAAATTATACTGGGTCGATACAACAATTGTTCCCCGATGCAATGAAAAAGGGAAGGTCATTAATTATGTGGCGATCCGCTTTGACATCACTGCCCGCAAACGTGCCGAACAACGCCTGACAGCCAACCGGCTGAAATTGCAGGAAGCCGTCAATACTGACTTCCTCACGAATATTTCCAACCGCACATCATTCTCACAGTACCTGAAAGTGCTTTTCGCACAGGAACATCCAGACAACCGGCATTTCTGTCTGTGCCTGCTCGATATCGATACGTTCAAAATCATCAATGATACATCTGGCCATGAATCCGGTGATCGCCTGCTAAAGAAAATTGCAGGGCGCCTGAAGACTTTCCAATCTCCCGACTGTTTCATTGCCCGTATTGGTGGCGACGAATTTGCCATCATCATGGTGTCAAACGACCCGCAGACATTTGAACTCAAGCTCCAGAAAATTCTTGAGGCTATGCGCTTTCGGTTTCGTAGCGGAAGTCTGACGCATCTTTGTAGTGCCAGTCTGGGCTATGCGGTCTCCAAGCTGAACGACAGTCGAAAACGCGAAATTCTGCGCTGTGCAGACCTTGCGCTGTATGAAGCCAAGGCGGACGGTCGCAACAGAATCAAAAAATACGCGCCCTTCATGAAAGAGAAAACCGAGCGCCGCTCTCGACTGAGAACAGCCATGCAGGCCGCTCTCAAGAAAAAGCAATTCAAACTTTTCTATCAGCTTGTTCTCCCCTTAAATCAGGACAGCCCGCCCTCTTTCGAAGCTCTCCTGCGCTGGGATCATCCAGAGCGCGGACTGCTGAGCCCACAGTATTTTTATGATGCTTTTGACGATGCAGAACTGAGCATCGCAATCGGAAATTTCGTCTTGCGGCAGGCACTCACGGATATCCGGTATCTTCTGCAGCACAAAATCCCGTTTGACCGCATTTCCATCAACGTAACGTCAGATGATTTTCGGGATCACAATTTCACGGAACGGCTTTTCCGTGAAATGAAAAAACATGGTGTTCCGGCTGAAAAACTGACCATTGAGATCACAGAGAAAATTCTCTTTGGTCAGCACAATCAACATATTCTGGATGAACTCAAGAAACTCCATCGTGCTGGTGTTCAGATCTCATTAGATGACTTTGGTACCGGATTTGCGTCGCTGACCCATCTACGCACCGTGACGTTCGATCATATCAAGATTGACCGGGTCTTTACGTCAGGCGTTACGGAGCGCGGCATTGATACGGCCATTATCCGCGGCGTTATCGATATTGTTCACAGCATGAACCGTGTCGTTGTGGCCGAAGGCGTGGAAACGGCCGAGCAAGCCGAAGAACTGCGCCTGATGGGATGTGACTTTTTGCAAGGATGGCATTTTTCAAAGGCGGTTCCACTGTCCCAGATTCCACATGTTCTCAACATGGATGGACCGCCCTGGATCAAAAGTGAGTCGATCGTCCCTGAAATGGACGTCGCAGAATAGGTCGTCCCACCTCTCGATATCAAAAACGGGGGCAAGCTGCTTTCGCAACCGCCCCCGTCTTCAACTTCAGACAGTCCCTAAAATTAGAACCGCTGATCAATGCCGGTCAGGATGGTACGACGCAGGCCATACTGTGGCGCACCCACGCCAATGCCGCTGCCATCACGCAGCAGGTACGTCCTGTCGAACAGATTGGTGACATCCAGACGAAGCTGCGTCTGCTTCAGGAATGGAACGTGGAACAGATCCTTGAAGGACTGAACCAGAGACAGATTGAATGTCGCATACTGCGGCACAGAAGCACCATTCGGCGTCGCGCCATCAGCTCTCAGACCACTTCCATAAACCATTGTCGCAGACAGGCGCAGCGGGTGGCCGGTTCTGTAGAAAGCCGTGTAGCTTGTCCCCGCAGACGCCGTCCAACGTTGGTCATGATCAAGATGCACCCAGCGGTTCTTGATGTAAGACAGATCTTCAGGATCGAAATTCCACTCACCCGACACCACGTCCTTACCGATGGCACGTGACCAGGAGAAATTGCCATAAACACTGAAGGCGCCACGCGTGTAATCCGTGGAGAACTCGTATCCGTGCACCTGTCCACGACGGTAATTGAACACTGACAGAATAACAGGCGAGCCAAACTGCCCCTCATCAATCATGTTCTTCGCCAGTTTGACATAGGCATCAAACGAAGCGTGCCAGCCTGGCAGGATCGTTTGAGAGAAACCGGCGTCAAAGTAGTGATCGCGCTCAGACTTGACCGTGCTGTTCTTGTAATTGGCAGGCTCAGCAGAGGTTCCCGTGTATTTATACAAAGCCGTTCCGGTCACGAGTTCAAACGGCGGCGGCGTGAAGTAACGGGAATAGCCCGCATGGAAGGTTCCACCGTGCCAGGGCTTGTAAACGATATTGATACGCGGGCTGACCTGCTTTGAATGTGTGTATTCATCCACACCATCAAAACGCAGACCATAATTGATGGTCAGGTTCTTGATCGGACGCCATTCATCCTGAGCGTACAGCCCGTACATCCAACCCGTACGGCCGGAGCCATCATGGATGTTCGCCGTATCGCCGGAGTAAACAGCGTTGCCGTCCTCGTCCTCACCAGTTTGCGTATAAACTGTTGAGTCAGACTTGGACGTATTACGCTCAACATAGATCTGATAACCGAAACGAACGGTATGATTTCTTGCAGCCTGCCAGGTTGCATCCGTCTGTGTTCCGGTTGAGAAGACGGATCGGGCAGCACGCTGTGCAATGCCATTATACACCAGATCGCCTAGCGGATCAGGTGAGTATCGCAGAGAGCTGTATCTCAGCACGGCGGACGTCTGGAAACTGAGACGCCCCATATCCTTCTGCAAGGAAAGTATGCCGAAATCCGTGATTTCCTTCTGGTGCTCGCTCAGGCTGTTACTATCGCCGTTTCCATACTGGTTCTGGGACAGAGTGCTACCCGTATAGGACGGATTGGCAAACTGGCGCTGCTGGCCCGGATTATTCGGAAGCTGATACTCAGCATTCGAAACCCCGGCGGTTAGACTGATCCGGGTATTTTCATCAACCGTGTACCGAGCATGCCCCAGGAAGTGGTACTGGTTCGTCAGATCGTGGATCGCATTGAAGCTGGGGGTCGTGTTTTCAATGCCAACACGGTTGTGAATATAGTCAGCGGTAGCAAACCAGTCCCACTTCCCCTTGTGGCCACCATATTGCAGTGACGGAAAGAAATAGTCCCGGGCGCCGCCATAAATGGAGACACTGCCGCCCGCATCGGAATAGCCATTCTTGGTGTTGATATCGATCACACCGGCCTGAAGAAATCCGTACTCGCTGGGAAGCGCGCCCGTCGTGAGGGACATGGAATGTGCAAAGCGGGTCATGAGCGCCTGACCGAAAACACTCATGCCTTCAGGCAGCGCCACACCATCCAGACGGAATTGGACTTCGTTATGGTCGCCACGGATATGGATCTGACCGTAACTGTCCTGCGCGACGCCTGGTGCCTGAAGAAGAACAGACGTCAGGGGCGCGTTATCGCCACCCGGATTAATCTCGATGTCCTGACGGCTGAAACGATAGGTCGTGGCCCCTGTGGAAGACTGAAGAGCGTCCCGGGCCCGTTCCAGATGAGCATTGACGACAAGATCGTCTTCACCCGTCCGGCTCGTTTCCGTCACGGTCGTTCCGTGCTGGTTGTCAGAATGACCGAAACTGGAACGAGAGGTTTCCGTATCGGTACCTGTCGTTCCAGCCGTTGTTTCCTGAGCATGAGCAGCGCCACACAGAGCCGTCGTGCATCCAAGAAGCACAAGGAAAGATCGGGCAGACACAAAAGGCAGCATGAGGTCCTCAACAGACGAAAGGTATTTTCAGCGCCAACTCTCTATTATGTTATATCATAACAGATCAAGCAGAAGCGGACCTTTTTCCTCCTGATTGTTTGCTCTGGCATCCCGGTGAGATATAAAAGCCACAATTCTGCCGCTGCCCGGCATTTTCCTTTCAGAAGAGCATCTTTTTCCATGGCGTTTCGCAGGGTTCTTTTTCTTGGCGTCAGTCTCCTGGGAGCGTCTTCAGTTCTCGCGGCAGCGCCTCCTGTTCAACACGATAAGAAACAGCGTCACGCTGCTCCGAAATCTCTTGAAGCTCATGCGGACGAAACCATTAAAGTCAGCATCAAGAGAACGGATTTTGCATTTCAATCTGCCCAGAAACAGCCGGATGCCGATACCCGCCTGACTGCGGAACGCCTGATCGAGCGTGGTGTCGTGACGTTGCGCGACGTCGAGCGCGTGGCACCCAACCTGACCATTCAGTCCATTAACGGAACGGCTTCCACGAATTTCTACCTTCGTGGCGCAGGCTTTAATGACTTCACGCAGAACAACATCCCAACCGTTCTGGCGTATTTCGATGACGTCCCTTTCGCGTTCTCGACCATGGCCAGCGGCCTGATGTTCGATCTGGCAGACGCGACCGTCACACCAGGCCCGGTCGGCACGACACATGGCCAGTCGGACACTGGCGGTGAAGTGCGCTTCCGTACGGCGGACCCGACAAGCAGTTGGCATTACGGCGCCAGCGAAGATATCGCCTCCTATGCCCGTAGCCGAAGCGAGGCCTATGTGTCAGGCCCGCTGGCGAAAGGACTCGATTTCCGACTTGCGGGTCAGACACGACAGGGCGGTGGGTGGCAGACCAATCCCCTGACGGGTACTCATCTGGGCGATGCAGATTCCTGGGCTTTACGTGGAAAGCTGCGCTGGCGCCCTGACAGCCGGACCACAATCATGCTGTCAGGTCACTTTGTGCAGGACAATAGCGAAGTCGTCGCAGGCGTTCCGGTGCACCGCCTGATTGGCTCTCAGGGACTACCCTCACTGGAACACCAGCAGGCAGAGTGGTCTCTACGACCTCAGTTTGCCGATCTGATCGGGCGCCCCCGTAGCCTCAAACCAAGTGAACACAATCAGTTCTGGGGCTGGGATCTGCATATTGACCGTGATCTCGGCTTTGGAAAAATTACGTCCGTCAGTGCCTTTGAGACAGAACGGCAAGGGGAATATACGGATCAGGACGGCACAGCCGCTTCGCAGGCCGATACATATCGAACGATCAGTGCGAATGCCTTTACACAGGAACTGCGCCTGTCTTCAAACGACCCGAACAGCCGTTTGCAATGGGTTGTTGGAGCATTTTATCAACGCAGCCGGATGAAACAGCGCTTCCTGTTCGATTACACAGACTACTCAGCCCGCAGCTATATGATGTCCACCAATTTCGGCATGAATCAGGAAAGTACATCCGAGTTCGGTCACATCAGCTATCGTCTTCCGCATAACGTCACGCTTTTTGGTGGCCTTCTGCATGAAATCGACGACCGCGCACTCACAGGTCTGAAATCAGAAATTTTTGGTGGCTCGACACATATCTTCCAGCCTGAAAGCACTGCCTCGGCTCAGTTCGCAGGCCAGGTCGGCGTATCTTGGCAGATGTTGCAGAGCACGACGGTGTATTACAAGCTGAGCAAAGGGTTCAAACCCGGCGGGTTCAGCGCCAATAATACCCAGATTCAGGCGCAGCTCGATCCGTTTGGCCCGGAAACGGTCCTGACCCACGAGGTTGGCTTCAAAAGTGATCCAATCCCGGGAAAGCTCCGCCTGAATGGCGCGGCATTCTATAATGATTTCCACGGACAGCAGGTTGTCGGGACCGTGATGATCCCGAATTACGGCCCACTCAGCGAGATCACCAATGTCCTAAAATCCGAAAGCTGGGGCTTTGAAGGTACCCTGGAAATACACCCGGTTCGGCATGTTTTTGTCACGCAGAACATTGGCTGGCAGCGTGGCAATTATCAGGATTTTCCGAACGTCAATCGGGCTGCCACAAACGCCTATTATGCCAAGACCGGTGTCTGGAAAGCCATTAACAATAACTTCGCTGGCGTTGATAACGGCCAGCCAAAACTCACCCTGAACGGACAGGCAGAGTGGCGGCAGGCACTGACTGACCACCTGGGGTTGGATATTGGCCCGGATTGGTCTTATCGCGGCAGTCAGGCCATTGCCGTAGGAGGAACCGGCTTCTATCGCCTGCCTCCCTACTTCCTACTCGGCGCCCATGCGACCCTTCGCCCCTCATCCGGGCACTGGGAAGCAACGATTTACGCCTCGAACATTCTGAACCGCCAGTATTTCGAAAGCGGAGGAATGGCGACAACAACGTATTTCTACATTCCCGGCACACCACGCTTCATCGGCGGCCGCGTCTCCTGTGGCTTCTGAAACGCTCCGCTTGGAACCCGCCTATTGGCGCGTTCCAATCAGGCAACGGACCAGAGCCTTGAGATCCCGGATATTGACTTCGGTTTCAATGCTCTGGCTCCACAACGTATCCATGGCACGAAAGTGGATAGTGCTGAGAATCACATCCAGAACCGTATCCGCCGGATAACAGAAAGCTTCTTCGTCGCGCTTTTTTGCGCGCTCAAGAAAGCGATGCATTTGCTGTCGGGCCGGCTCAATACTGACTTCGCGTAGCACAGTCCCGAACTCCGGATTATGCACGGCTTCACCCAGCAACGTACCGTATGTCCGGCCCAGCGGCGTTGCCAGAAAGCGGATACGCGCTTCGATCAGTTGATCAACATCTCCCAGAAAACTGCCTGTATCGATTTCAGGCGTGAGGCTGAACCTCCATTGACGAATGGCATCAAAGAACATGGCCTGCTTGGTAGGCCAGCGACGATAGACCGTAGCAGTAGAAACACCGGCCTCTTTGGCCACTTTTCCGATCGTGAGGCCCTGATACCCTTCTTCTGTCAGGACCGCGGCAATCGCTGAAAGAATCGTATCCTTCAGCAGAAGATTGATTGGCCTGCCCGGTGAGCGACTGACCCTCATATCTGCCAGATGCGGCGGAAAAGCTTCCTTTACCGCTAAAGATGATGACTGGGACATGCCCTGCCTCCCTGATTGAATAAGGTCTTGTCTCTAGCCTTAACGAAACCGAGAGGCTTTCCACAAGCCTTAAGATTGGTGCGTTTCTCCTAAAAAACACCCCTCATGAAATTGTGAGCAGTGACCGGGAAAGTTAAGGCCACCTCATTTCTGTCTGGTTGGGACAGTATAGCGAAGTGTGTCCAACCTCTTTATAGATTTCTGCCAACGCGAGCCGGACTTTGCGATCAGGCGCCCGACCCGTCTGCATTGCAATTCTGGAAACATTGGGAAGAGTGAAACATGGCTATCGTGCGGGTTGTGATGATGCAGCGGGACGAAGGTACAGCCCTGGCGCGATGGATCACGCATTACGCATGGCTCTTTGGTTTCGAAAACCTCACCATCCTTGATAACGGCTCAGTCGATCCGCAGACACTTTCCATTCTCGACACCGTTGAAAAGCAAGGCGTCACAGTCCGACGGGATCTGAACCAGCCTCATGATTTTCATCGGAAAGGTGGCCATCTAACCCGGATCATCCAGGGATGGGACGGGCTTTACAATTATGATTTCGCTTTGCCCGTGGATTGCGATGAACTGCTTGCTGTCTTTACCGAAGATGGCCTCTCTTTGGACAAGACTGCCATTCATGAAGCTTTTGACGCGCTAAAGGGTACGGATTGCGCGCTCAGAATTGATACATCCCTTTTCAATGTCCCAGGCCGGCCCGGCTGGTATGCTCCTATCAGGCACTTTCACAAGGGATTTGTAGCGGCCAAGACAATTTCCATCTGTGATGATGGGCAACATGAACCACGATCAGCGGTTCGGGATGAGTTCAAAAGCACCCTCTTCACCTATTTGCATAACCATCATCTTCCCTACACCGACTGGAGAGAACGCCTGAAAAACAAGGTTTCCGGGCTTGTCGATGTGAATGATGACGCTGCCCTACGCGCCTACCTGACCCAACCTCACGCCGAAGGCGCTCATGCTGTTGAGGCACTTCTGGTGACGCCTGAAGAGTATATGCATCTGTATGATGACAGCGTGCGTGTCTTCGTAGGCGTTGGCTCAACACCGATTACTTTTGTTGAAGGTCCAGAGGTGAAGACGACGGTGTGGAACACCGACGCTTATCTGGCAGCCCATCCCGACGTAAAGCAGCACTATACGATCGGCGCGCTCCAGCATTATCTTCGCGATGGCTTCAGGGAAAAACGCCCTCTCACAGCATGACACACACGACGCTGAGCGGACTGGGCCGATCAATTAGAAGGTTGGCGGCGTACACGAACTGATCACTTCACAGGCTTCCTCGCTAATACAGCGGAAGCGATGGGGTTTGCGACTATCAAAATAGTACGCGTCTCCCGGACCGAGAATATGTGACTGGTTTTCTACCGTCACCTCGACCTGACCACGAATAACAACACCAGCTTCCTCGCCGTCGTGTGCATAGGCAACACCTGTATCGGCCCCAGGCTCATAACGCTCGTGCAAGACCTGAAGCGAGCGACCAAACAGGTTTCCCCCAACCTGTCGCAGGGAGATGCCGCTCTGCCCGATCTCAGTCAGGTCTTCGGCGGAATAAAAGTATTTTTCCTGCCCTTCCGTCTCGAAGCTGAAGAAATCTCCGAGTGTGACAGGAATGCCGTCCAGAACGCGTTTCAGCGTCCCGATCGAAGGGTTCATGTCCCCCGACTCAATCAGTGAAATTGTGGAATTGGTGACACCGGTGCGCTTGGCCAATTCGCGCTGGGAAAGATTTTTTGCAACACGAACAAGCCGCAACCGCTGACCAACATCCGTCACCATTCATTCTCCCACTCACCTGACATTCCATCTCAGTATGTCATAACGATTTAGGAATGGAACACGGAAAAATACTGTTTCACCAATGAGATGTTGGCAAACTGCTTTTTCAGCACTCCCCTTTTCATTGATGCCTCCGGAGCCAACACAATGAAGTATGCATGTTGAGCGAGAGTTCTTTTTCAAACAGCCCCCGTCTACCTACCCAGGATGTAATATTTTCCGCAGACGGAATTATAATGAATTTAGATGCGAAATTCTTTCGAAAGTCTCGCAGACAAACGTTTCACGAAACAAGCCGGTTCATAGATCAAAGAGCGGTAAGACTTCGCCAGATCATATACGTGGCCACTACGAAGATCACACCAGCAAAAAACGTCGTAAGCGCACCCCCTGCTCCAGCCAGGCGTCGGGCCGCAGAGGTTCCAAGCGTACTACCAAGTACACCCCCCAGAACGAAAAGCGCGCCCATCGTCCAGTCAACATACCCCGACAACATATAACTCAGGGCAGTACTTGCCCCAAAAGCGGCCACTGCAACCAACGATGTTCCGATTGCATTCAAAATTGGCATTCTCGTGCAGGCAACCAGCGAGGGGACAATGAGAAACCCGCCGCCGATGCCAAAAAAGCCCGACAGGAGTCCCGTTACCGTTCCGCTTGCCATGACCTTGGGCATATTGTCGCGGTTACAGGCTGCCCCAGCGATGCCCGGATTCCGCCGTCCCCGCAGCATCAGAATACCCACGACAATCATCAGCACCGCAAAGCAAAGCAGCAGCTTTTGCCCGTCAACAGCCTTGCCCAGCGCGGCGCCAACCAAGGCTCCCACCACACCAAATGGCGCGAAAACTGCTGCGCAGCGCCACTTGACGGTTTTCTGCCGGGCATGGCTTACAAGCCCTGCCAGCGCATTGACGGCGACTGCCATCGCACTCGTCCCGATCGCGACGTGGGGGTTTTTCACTCCCACGACATAGACCATTAGCGGAACAGCCAAAATAGAGCCACCGCCGCCGATCAATCCCAGCGTAAAGCCGATAATGACGCCACAGAACAGTTCAAGCGCGATTTGCATCAAAGCAGCCAATACTTACTTTTTGCCGGACTTCAGAGCCTTCGGAGCCACAAAGAGCTCATGCCCCTTGAGCATGCCTTTCCAGTAAAGAGCCGGCATGATGTATTTTTTAAGCCACCAAGCCAGCCGGGTCGCTTTCTGGCCATTGAGCAGCCACTTCGGCAGCGTCGGCGCCAACTTCCCACCATAGGCGAACTCAGCAAGAACAATCTTGCCGTTCTCAACGGTCAATGGGCATGCACCATATCCGTCATATCCAGACACCGGGTTCTTACGCTGCAGGAATGCCAGAACGTTTGTAGCAACAACGGGAGCCTGCACACGCACAGCTGCCGCCGTCTTGGCGCAGGATGCTCCAATCACGTCACCAAGAGCAAAGACCTGCGGATACCGGACATGCTGGAGCGTTTCCGGATTCACCTCAACAAAACCGTCCGACCCGGCAATGGCACTCTCTCGCACAACCTTGGGAGAAACCTGCGGCGGCACGACATGCAGCATGTCAAACATACACTCCACGCGCTCCACGCCAGCATCCGTCTTCCGCTCAAAAACAGCCGTCCGTGCAGGGCCATTCACTTCAACAAGCTTTGAACCCAGATGAAGTGCGATACCGTAATCCCGCACATAATCCATCAAAGACGACACAAACTCTTTCACCCCGAACAGACCCGGCGTTGCCGTATTGAATTCGACGGAGATATTCTTCAACACCCCCCGACGACGCCAGGCGTCACTGGCCAGATACATGGCCTTTTGTGGAGCGCCTGCACATTTGATCGGCATAGGCGGCTGCGTGAAAATCGCCTTACCGCTTTTGAGCTGTTCAACCAGCTGCCACGTGTAAGGTGCCAGATCAAAGCGATAGTTGGACGTCACTCCATTCTTGCCAAGCGTTTCGCTGAGACCAGGGATAGCATCCCAGTTCAGGGAGATGCCTGTCGCTACAATCAGAGCATCATAGGACAGAACCGTGCCGTCCTTCAGCACGACCTCACGCGCCTCGGGTCGAAAAAGCTCAACAGACGTTTTCAGCCAGACGGCGCCTTTGGGAATCAGGTCCTGTTCCCGACGACGTGTCTGCGATGCCTTGAAAACACCGCCACCTACAAGCGTCCAGCCCGGCTGATAAAAATGCTCTTCGGAAGGCTCGACAATACCAAGAGCGAGGGTGGAGTTCCGTTTGAGCAGACTGGCAGAAACGGAAAGGCCGCCCGCACCACCACCAATAACCAGAACCTGGAAATGCCGAGCGCCTTCACGAGCAGCCATAGTCGGAGCAGGCACAGCCTCAAGACGCGGTTTCAGTCCACCCAGATCAATACCGGCACGTGCGGCTTCCGCCAGAATCTCCGCAGCAGGACGAGTACCAGCTTCCGCAAGCGCCCAGATCTGTGCTGCGCGCGTTCCCGAGCGACAATAGCCAACGACTGGAGCGGGAAGTGACGCAAGTGCTTCTCTAGCCTGCAAGACCTGAGCATCACTCGGCACCGTTCCGGCCTTCACCGGAATGGCCAGAAACGCCAACCCTTCTGCCTTTGCTGCGGCCTCGACAGCAGCGACATCGGGCTGGTCTGGCGCCTCACCATCCGGGCGAAACGAGACAATGCTCCGAAATCCTTCCGCTTTGAGGTCCGCAACGTCCTGCGGCGTGACCTGAGGTGAAACAGCGTAGCGATCCGTAAGAGAAGTGGTTGGCATGACGTGCTCTCCGACAAAAATATCTTGGTAGATCAACCTGCTCAGAGGCGATTAACGGGTATCTTGATGTAGCTGATGCCGTCAGCTTCCGGCTCCGGCATGTGACCGCCGCGCATATTGACCTGCACTGAGGGCATCAGGAGTTTCGGCATGGCAAGAGTAGCGTCCCGCGTTGTGCGCATCGCCACGAAATCTTCCTCACTCACTCCATCATGAACGTGAATGTTGTGCTCACGCTCCAGAGCCACCGTGGTTAGCCAAGCGTACTCGTCGCGCTCTGGTGCCTTATAATCATGGCACAGAAACAGACGTGTTTCCGGAGGAAGAGACAGCAGACGGCGAATGGAATGGTAAAGCTGGCGCGCGTCCCCACCGGGGAAATCCGCGCGGGCTGTCCCGAAATCCGGCATGAAAATCGTGTCGCCCACGAAGGCACAGTTTCCAATTACGAACGCCATGTCCGCAGGTGTATGGCCTGGTACGTGCAACACCGTGACCGGCAGGTCACCAATGGAAAAGGTCTCGCCATCATGGAAAAGGTGGTCAAACTGAGATCCATCGCGTGCAAACCGGGTGCCTGCGTTGAAGATCTTTCCAAACACATTCTGGACACGCACGATGTTCGCGCCAATTCCCAACTTGCCGCCCAGCTGTTCCTGTAACCACGGGGCTGCAGACAGATGATCGGCGTGCGCATGGGTCTCCAGCTGCCAGTCAACAGATAGCCCTTCCCGACGCACATAATCCACAATCGCCTGTGCAGAGCCATTAGACGTCCGACCCGCAGCGGCATCGTAGTCCAGTACACTATCCAGGATCGCAGCACGCCTGGTGACCGGGCAGTGAACAACGTGACTGGCGGTATTTGTCGCTTCATCGAAGAACGTGCAAACTACAGGAGATGGAACCTCACCACTCTGCACACGTCCGATCTGGGCAGTTGCAGCTTCAATGGCAGCATCAGGCATGACGTTTTCACCTTTGGAGTTACAGTTTCCAAGAAAACAATTATGTGTTTAATAAAGTCATAAACTATCAACAGTCAAGACCCGGACAGGCTGGATACAGCATCATGACAGGCCCCCTCACTGAAGACTCCGCCTTTTTTCCCCTTCGCATTGGCGACGAAGCCCCAGACTTTACGGCCCGCACGACCCACGGTGAATTCGTTCTCAGTTCACTCAGAGGCCGGTGGGTCATGCTGTTTGCACACCCAGCGGATTTTACCCCCGTATGCACCAGTGAGTTTATTGCTTTTGCTAAGGTAGAAACCTTTTTCCGAGAGCGAAACTGCGTTCTCCTCGGGCTATCCGCAGACAGCCTTCCCGCTCATCTGGCGTGGATTACGGCCATTGAAGATCGTTTCAATGTCCGCATTCCCTTTCCGATTGTGGAAGACCCATCCATGGAAGTCGCCCGCGCTTATGGCATGATGGATCTGGAAGCACAGGACAGCGCCACGGTGCGTTCCGTCTTCTTCATCGATCCAACGGGCATCATTCGCGCCATTCTGAGTTATCCGGCCAGCGTTGGCCGGTCAGTGGCAGAATTGCAGCGTATGCTTTCTGCCCTGCAGGAAGTTGATCGCTCCAACGTCCTGACACCTGAAGGCTGGCAGCCAGGCCAGGCTGCCATAGCGCCTCCTCTCCAGACCCAGGAAGCAGTTCAGAAAGCAGGTCCGAACTGGTTCCTTCAGCCGAAAAAGCCGCGCCCATGACTCTTCTTGCCCTTGAAGAAAGCCGAAACCTCGCTGAATGGCTGCGCCTGCTCGCCCAGCCACAACGCCTCATGATTCTGTCCGCCCTGCTGGATGGCTCCCATGCTGTCAGTGAGATCGAGACCATGACGGGCATAGGCCAACCGACCCTGAGCCAACATCTTGGCACACTCCGCCGCAGTGGACTGATTGAGTCCCAGCGAGAGTCCCGCGCCATCAGCTATTGCATGGCGGATACGCCAGATGCTGCGCGCGCCAGAATGCTCATCATGACGCTTCGTCCTGACGGACTGGCAGTCTCACCAACTGCAACCACTCCACTACGAAAATCCAATACGCAGCGCTCTTCGCTTGAAGGAGCAAGATTTGCCCGCATCGTCCGCCCACTCCCCCGGTGATCAGAATGCGGACCGCATTGGGCTCTTTTTCAACATAAAAACAGCCGGAAACTGTCCCGCTTATCAGACGCTTTTATACGGAATAAGGAGAAGGTTCATGACCCGTTACCTGATGCTTCTGGCCTGCCTCACCGGTTTTGCCACCCTGTCTGGCACTGCGTCAGCCGCGACACGCGATGAGCAGAAACAGGCGTGCCAAGGCGATGCCATCCGTCTGTGCACTTTTGCCATCCCCAACGAAGCCAAAATTACGGCCTGCATGAGGAAGAAGATGGATCAGCTCAGCCCGAAATGCCGGGCGATGTTTGAACCTGCTCCCCAGAAAAATACCGCTACGACAAAACCCAAAAACTGAGACGCTTACCCTCTTGTCGTAATTGTGAAGATAGGCGGAGAGTGGGCGGACCAGTATTTGCCTAAAGCACCTGCACAAAGGAGCCTTCGCGTTCTTCAGTCAGGATTGCACGAAGGCAGCGTTTTCATTATTGGATAACATATGAAAACAACCCGTCAGTACGGTCGTCGCAAGGTTACGCTCAAGGATGTAGCGGCACAGGTCGGGGTGTCTCATACGACAGTCTCGAACGCTTATATCCGGCCGGGTCAACTCTCGGCTGCGCTGAGGGAAAAGATCTTCGCGGCTGCGCAGGAGCTGGGATATACAGGCCCTGATCCAGCAGCGAAGCAGCTTGCAACCGGGCATTCCGGTGCTCTGGGCTTCCTTTTCAGTGAAGATCTTCCATACGCGTTTTCTGATCCGGCTGTTCTGGCAGTTCTGAATGGCGTCGCGAAAAGCTGTGACGAGATGGAAACCGATCTCGCCCTGATTTCAGCAGGCAGCAGCCTTCGCAACATGAATACACCTGTTTCGCTCGGCAATGCTGCGGTCGACGGATACATCCTCTATTCCGTGGCCCCCGACAGTCGATGCGTTCTGATGGCGCAACAGCGAAACGTTCCGCTCGTTGTGGTGGATCAGCCTCGTCTGGACAACGTGCCATATGTTGGCATTGATGACCGGGGGGCAGCCTACAACGCTGCAAAGACCCTGCTTGAGCTAGGACACCGTCGCTTCGGTATCCTGTCCCTCAAAACAGCCCATGACGACTATTTTGGTATCCTAACGGCCAAGCGTCGTGCCAATATTGCCCACAGCACGATTGCCATGCGTCTTGAGGGGTACCTAACAGCTCTTCAGGAAGCCGGCATTGCCCCCGAAAACGTGCCGGCCTGGGAAATTCCGATCAACTCTGAGGAGTCCGGCGCGGAAGGTGCGCGCTTCCTGCTGAATCGCCAGAATGCACCAACCGCCATTCTGGCGATGAGTGACCGCGTCGCGATTGGCGCCATGCAGACGATCCGTGCCGCAGGTCTCAGCATTCCTGAAGACGTTTCGATTTTTGGATTTGATGACATTCCCGCCGCGGCCCTGGCGGACCTCAGCACAATTCGCCAGCCTCATGAACGCAAAGGCATGGAAGCTGTACGGCTCCTGACCCAGCAGGACGGCGGGCAGAACAAGAACGTCATTCTGGAAACAGAACTCGTCACCCGCGGCAGTATTGGTCCAGCCCGGAAGGACTGAACCACACCGCATCAGCGAGCGACGTTCAGCAACTCGGCAATACTGTCGATCCGGAAATCCGGTTTGAGGTCGATGCACTGGGTGGCAGACCCGTGCCCGTAACTTGCCCAACAGGACGCAATCCCACTATTGCGGGCAAACCCGAGATCGGCAGCCGTATCGCCGACCATCAGGAAATCTGATGCGGGGACTTCGGGGAATAACGGGCGCACACGGTCCGTCATGACGCGGGGATCTGGCTTATGAGGATAGTCTGGTTCGGAACCCATCACATTGCTGATCCAGCCACCCAGACCAAAGCGCTCAATGCTGGCATGGACAGTGGGAGCATGCTTGTTGCTCAGAATGACAAGCGTCGCCCCTGCAGCCTTCAGGTCATCAAGTACTGACTTGACCCCATCAAACAGAACGGTCTCTTCCTGATCAGCCTTGGGATAATATGTCCGATAATGACGGACAAAAGCCTGTGCATCATCTGCGTCACTGTCAGGAACGATCGCCTGAAACAGCGTTTGAAGCGTCCCACCCTTTGAAAGCTGATGCTTCAGAACGTCTGATGAAGGACCTTCGTAGCCACTGGCTTCGAAGGCTTCCTTCAGGCTGCGAAGAATGGCCGGCTGCGTTTCCGCCAGCGTACCATCGTAGTCGAGAAGAACGATCGGGAATCTTGTCATCCCCTTTTGTCACCCTGTTCGCAAAGGAAATCCAGCCCTCCCCTCCTTACTCGGGACGGCGCCCGAGAAGGCGGCAAAGGGCTGACGCTGTATCCGCATGATTCAACGTATAGAAATGGAACTGCTCCACCCCTTCAGCCTTGAGAGTCTGGCAGAGGCGGTCAGCAACAGTGGCTGCCACAAGAGCACGCGTCTGCGGCGTCTCATCCAGACCATCGAACAGATCGCGCATCCACTGCGGAACATTCGCGCCGCACATCTCTGCAAATTTCCAAGCCTGCGCAGCACTTCCCACTGGCAGAATACCAGGAACGACCGGCCGGTCTATTCCAATTGCAGCAGCGCGGTCCCGGAACCTGAGAAACGTTTCCGCGTCAAAGAAGAACTGCGTCAGTGCCCGATCTGCACCGGCGTCAATCTTTGCACGCAGATGCTCCAAGTCTGCCTGAGGACTCAGAGCTGCCGGATGCGTCTCCGGATAGGCTGCAACGGAGATTTCAAAAGGCGCAATATCCTTGAGCCCGCGAACCAGATCCACGGCACCCGCATATCCCTCCGGGTGAGGCTCATATACCCCACCCGCTGAGGGTGGCGGATCGCCGCGCAGAGCTACAATATGCTTCACGCCCGCATCCCAATATGCATGCGCCACTGCGTTTACGTCTTCTTTGGATGCACCTACACAGGTCAGATGCCCTGCCATGGGCACGCCGGTTTCCCGAACCATCTCCTTCAGGGTGGCCAAGGTGCGGTCTCGTGTTGAACCGCCTGCCCCATACGTGACGGACATAAACTGCGGCCCGAATCCTGCGAGTGTCTTTGCATTGTCAAGCAGAGTGGCAGCAGATTTCTCTGTCTTGGCTGGAAAAAACTCGAACGAAATTGCGGGCAGAGGCCCTGTCTGTGCAGGCATCACGCCAGCTCCTTGTTCAATAATTCAAATCAGTCGGGGCGTTGGCCAAGCCAGAGCTTGACGGTCAGTTCGCCTGCAAGAGCGACAGGTTCTGCGAAGATTAAGCCGGCAGCCTGAAACCACGCGGCAATCTGCGCATCTGTGAATCCAAGCCGGACATGCGCGTCCCGCGTGCGAAGCTCCTCCCGGTTATGGGAGGCAAAATCGACAACCAACAACCGACCTTTGGCGTCCAGAATGCGTGCAGCTTCTGCAATCACAGCCGCAGGATGCTGCGCGTAGTGCAGAACCTGATGCATGACCGCAACATCGGCCGAGCGATCCGGTAAAGGTAGAACCTGAAAATCTGCCTGTCGCAGATCAGCCTGCTCCAGCCCCGCTGCCGCAAGTTTCGTGCGGGCAAGACGCAGCATGGCCGGGCTGCGATCAAACCCGATGACTGTGCTTGCTCCGGCTCCAAGCAACTCCATCATGCGCCCGGTTCCGGTGCCGATATCCACAAGCCTGCCAACCGGAGACACGGACAGCCTCTTCACGATGGCCGCTTCGACTTCCCGTTCAGAAACATGCAACGAGCGCAGTGCATCCCACTCCGCCGCATGGGTCTCAAACCAGTCTTCTGCAGCAGTAGCACGAACGTTTCGGATCGCCTGTAAACGAATACGATCTGCGTGGATTTCCGCAGGCTCACGCACTGTCCACCGATCAAGCGCCATGAAGACAGGCTCCAGAACGTCCGTGGCACCCAACGTCAGAAAAACCCAGCTTCCTTCCTTGCGACGTTCAATCAGAGTAGCATCGGCAAGAATTTTTACGTGCCGTGAGACGCGAGGCTGGCTTTGCCCCAGAACCTGCGCCACCTCACCGATGGACAGTTCCATTTCATGCAGAAGAGCCAGAATTCGCAGACGGGTCTTCTCTGCGAGGGCCTGAAAGATGGTAAGCGCTTGCTCCATGGGGATTACATATAAGGAGTTCTTTATATGAGCAAGATCATTAAGCCCTTTCTGAAAACCCACCATTCATGAGGCTTGTCATAGGTTTTATGGTTAGTCCCACACGTGACATGACCAAGACGGAAGCCAAGGCAGTTGGTATTGAGATGCGCCGCGACTGCATTTGATCCCCTGGACCGGCTCTTCTTTCCATTTACGAGCAGATTCGGAAGGGTCTGAGACAAAAAGGCCCAGACTGACCAACCATGTCTGTTCTGGATCTGCCAGAAAATGCTGCTGCGGCTTTCAGGAACGCAGGACAGCATGGGCTGCCACAGCCTACTTCCACGCGCCCACAAAAGAGCCAACAGATGGGGTTTCATCCACCCCATCACACACACACACTGATCTGAGGCCAGATACCGCTTGCACCTCAAACGCATATTCTATGCCAGACCCACCCTCAAAACAGGAAGGCAAGGCACGCCATGGGACATTAGTTCTGGCTTGCAACCAGCGCTTTGATCCCTGGAAGAATGGCGATCAGAAGCCCCCCGGGAGGCTGCTCGCGCCTCAGGGACAACAGATGATTGGATGAATTGTGGAACAGTTCTTCCTGTGCAGCGATCAGGTGCTGCGCATCCAGACGCCAGGCTGTTCCTGAGGCTCCATTCAGAACATTCAATCCCGCATTGGAGAGGGCTGCAACCGTATGAGATACGGGTGTAACCTCCTCCAGAGCAGGCACATCTGCGGCAATCGTGACGAAAGCTTCATCATTGGCAGCCCAGCTTGCCAGCATGGCCTTCAAAGGACTCTTCAGGCTCTTTTCACCCGCGACATACCGTCTCGCCATGTCATTGAAGCGGATAGCCTCAAAAGCATCCGGATCGGCAATCGCGACCGGAGCCGACAACATGGCATCGCCACTTTTGGACGCCAGACGATTCAAGGCGTAATTGCGCACCGGAACCGTAACGCTCAGAAGCGTGGAAAGAGGACCGGTATGCGCAGGTGCCAAAGCCTCCTTCAACGCATTTTCATGCTGCGCGACTTGCAACCCTGTTGATTGAAGTTCTGCCATGACCACAGGCAGACGGCGCTCCAGATCATCCACATCCCGCACGTTTTCAGAAGACCAGAACCGCTCGGCCAGAGCTGCAGTACGAGGCCACAAACGGGCATCCAACATGTTTTCGGAGACAACTTCCGTCCAGAGTGCACCTTCTGCACCCAGAACCATGTTCTTCTGGCCATCGGTCAAAGGCGCTGCATTCGGGTCCTGAATGAAAGCCTGAAGCAGCGGGGTGATCTTCGGGTGTGTCTCCGCCAGTTCTTCTGGTGTAATGCCATTGGCCTTGGTGTCATACGGATCAATAGCGTAATGCGTCCGGGACGGAGTCAACATATCCAGATAGTAGCCCGAAGACACGACAACCGGATGCCCGGCCAGTGTGGCAGAACCCGTCCATTTTGAGCCGCGCCACCCTTCCACAACAACGTTTTTGGGAATTGGTGCTTCGCTGACTTCGTCCCACCCCATCATGACGCGGCCCTGGCTGGACAGGATTTTTTCTACCTGCGCCGTGAAGGCTGCCTGAAGGGCTGGTGCATCCTTGTATCCGTGCACCTTCATATAGGCTGCAATTTTTGGATTACTGGTCCACTGAGTGCCCAGAACCTCGTCACCACCCGAATGGAAATAATGATCCGGAAAGAGTGTTTCCATTTCCGCATATAGCGCACGAATGAATGTCAGCGTCTTGGGATTGGTCGGGTCCATCGCCGGGTTGTTCAGGTTTTCACCAATGGCGTTGACCTGCGGCAGTGGCTGGGCCGCCAGTTCCGGATAGGCCTGCAACACCGCAAGCGCATGACCCGGCACGTCAAATTCAGGCACAACGCGGATACCGCGATCCGCAGCATACGCCACAATGTCTCGAACCTCAGCCTGCGTATAATACTGCCCGTGCGATCCAACGCTCGTCAGCTTCGGGAAAACACGGCTCTCCACACGGAAGCCGGTCCCGTCATTCAAATGCCAGTGCAGCACGTTAAGCTTCATAAGCTCCATGGCATCAAGCTGACGTTTGACGGTCTCTACAGAAGCGAAATGCCGGGACACATCCAACAGAAGGCCACGCCATGCAAAGCGTGGAGCATCATCAATATGCAGCCGTTCTACCACAACTCCATCTGATGTTTTCTGAACAAGCTGCAGGAATGTAGCCAGCCCATGCACAACGCCTGCCGGTCCGTCAGCTTCCAGATGGGCGCCATCCGCTGATGTCGTGAGAGCATAATGCTCTTTGGCCCTAACCGTGAGATAGGCCGGATCATAAGATGCACTGATATGCAGAACGTATGGGCCACCATGCGCAGAAGATGCGCCTGTCAGAGCACCAAGCCGTTGAGCAAAACGGGCTGCAGCTCTTTGCAAAAGGGGGGACGGCGGGGTGGCCCAGACAATCCGGACACCTCCCGCAAGAGATGCCACACCATTGGACGCCGAGACGGATTGCGGCACAGGCATCAGAGCAGGTGCTGCCTGTGCTAGGCCTCCGAAAACCGTGCCAGCCAGCAAAGCACTCCCCAGACACACTTTCTTCCAGAAAGAACCATAAGGGAAAGGCGTGGTCCGGGTCATTCAAGGCTTCCTTGCAGTTACGGATCAGTATCTGAAACGATTTTCACCGTATCACTCTGCCTTATCGTGTCACTCCGGCGGCAGAGCTGCAAGCATGCGACGCGCATCCTCAGTCCGGAGCGTAATGCCGTAAAACTGACGATAGAACTGCTGCATCTTCGCAATCATTCCGGCTTCATCCACATGACCCGTCTGAACAATCTGACGGGCCCAGTCGACCTGCAAGAGCAATTCAGGGCTGTACCGATCCCACGGGAAAATTCCCGCCGGATTGCGGTAAACACGGCCAGCTTTGACAGCGGCGAGCTGAGACCAGACGCCATCGCTGGCAAGCTGGGCAGGATCCCCTGCATTGGCGCCCACAATAATAATGTCCGGGTTCCAGGAGAGCACCTGCTCGACAGAGACAGGCTGTTTGTTCCCATGCACGCCCACAGCCGCATTGCGTCCACCAGCAGAACGGATCCACTGATCGATAATACTCTGATCTCCATCCACGCGCAGAGGCTTCAGAGATTCAACGTGAAGGACTTTGGGCCCTTGCGGGTTAGTTGCCGCCTGCGAAATTTCCTTGAGGAAAGCCACACGATAAGCCTGCGCACGCTGCGTCGCCAGGGGCGTCTGAAGAAGGGTGGCCGTGCTATCCACACATTCTAGCAGCCCTATAAAACGATCAAAGCCCTCAGGGACAACATGCAGACCAACCTTGGAGAGCGCCGCGACGGAATGGCTCGACGCCGTGACAAACACCAGATCCGGCGCGAGACGTAAAAGCTCTTCTCCGTTCAGGTTTCCCGGGTCCAGAGGCTGAGCTTTGGACAGAGACGGCACCAGACGGAACATCCACGGCATGATTGATGGCTTGGCGACCGTCGCGATGATCTTGTCCTGCGCGCCAAGCATAATGAGCGTCGCGTTATGGGCATACCATCCCTCCACCAGACGTGTGGGAGGAGCAGCGAATGCTGTGGTGGCCATGAGCGAAAGACCCAGGAGCCCTCCAGCCAGTCGAGACAGTCTCATCATTCACTCTCCTCACGATGGAAAAAACGTTTTCCGGCATGATCAATCTGCGCCAGAGGAACACCATAAAGACGGGACATCCGTTCAGCCGTCACAATAAGCTCGGGTGGGCCGTCCGCCACAATTTGCGCTTCTTCTAAAATAAGAGCGCGATGACCGGCAGAAAAGAATTCTTCCGGTCGGTGGGACGCCAGGAGAATGAGATGTCCTTCAGCGGCCAGTTCTGCCAACAGACTCATCAAACGAAGCTGATGACCATAGTCCAGCCCGCTCATTGGCTCATCAAGAAGAAGCCCGACCGCTTCCTGCGCAAGGGCCCGCGCCAGCACGACACGCTGCTTTTCGCCGCCAGACAGCTCCGTCACCGGACGCTCTGCCAAGGCCAAAAGGCCCAGACGACCCATGGCCTGATCAACGCGGAGCCGGTCTTCCGCTCCGAGGCGCCCTGCCACGCCATGATGGGGAATACGCCCCAGCTCAACCATCCGCCGGACCGTATAAGGAAACGTCATCGCGTGTGCCTGAGGCACATACGCCAGACGCCGCGCCACGTCTAAAGGCCGCAGAGACGATAACAGCGTACCTTCAAGATACACCTCACCGGACGTCGGTTTGAGCAACCCCATTAGAATGCGCAAAAGGGTGCTTTTGCCCGCACCATTAAGGCCAAGAAGTCCAATCAGTTCACCACGCCGGAACGTCAAGCTGACATCATTCAGCACCACCGATCGAGACGATCGTTTCAGCGTAATACCTTGGCAGGACAGAAAATCCCCACTCATGTCGCGTCCCCGCGGAGACGACGGAGCACGAGAATGAAGGCAAGGGCACCGAAAAGCTCCGTCATGATCCCGAGTGGCACTTCTCCGGAGGTCAGGCTGCGCGACACGGTATCCGCCAGCAGAACGCCGGCGGCTCCCAGCAAGGCACAGACCGGCATCATCCGCCGATGCTCTGCGCCCGCCAGCATTCTGGAAATGTGAGGCACCAACAGCCCGACCCAGCCAATAATGCCAGCCATGGAAATCGTCATGGCACAGGCCAATGTCGCAAGGAGAATGACGAAAGGCCGCATAATCTGAACAGGAACACCCAAGCTCCGCGCTTCATCGTCCCCAAGAGAAAGAACATCCAGTAACGGGGCAAGTAAAACCAATACGGAAACCAGAACAAGCACTGGAACAGTCAGCCAGGAAAGCTCTTTCCATCCCGTCTGGGACAGTGTCCCCAGTAGCCAGTTCACAACAGCAGGCAACTGATCCATCGGATCGGCAGTGTATTTCACAAGAGACAGGAGCGCTGTGAAAACGGCATTGGCCACAAGGCCACCCATCAGCAATGTCAGGAGGCCGCCCTGTGGCAACAGACGGGAAATGGAAATTCCAGACCCCACGGCCACGACACCACCAGCAAACGCACCGATCTGAATCCATGCAGGGGACGCACCCCAAACAATCATGAGTGCTGCTCCAAACGCGGAGCCACTTAAAACACCCAGAAGGTCAGGCGAAACAAGGGGATTTCGAAGGACGGCCTGATAGGTTGCACCACCGCAGGATAGCGCACTTCCCACCAGAATTCCGGCCACAACCCGCGGCAACCGGACCTGCTGAACTACAGCATCGGCAACAGGATCATGCCCACCCCAGAGGTGAAGCAACCGCCCAAGCACCATCACCACACGATGCGGAGACAGCGGGTAACGGCCGCAGCACAGGGCCAACACAATGGACAGCAAAAGAGCCCCGCCCGCGAGGCTCCGGACATACGCCGGACGATTGAAAATGAGCCGCCCTTTCACACACAGGATCTGCCCTACTCTACTCCGGCACAGACGCCCTCGGAAACAGGGCACGTTTTCTTTCCATGCGACAGGATTGCGAACAGTCCTGGAAGAACCCATTCATTTTGGCACTGGGTGACAAAATATTCAATCAGGCCGAATCGTTTTTTCAAGAGTGAACAGACAATGACACACCGATATAGGACCAATAAAATCCCTATTTTGAAATATGAATATTGGCGCATCATCTCGTAAATTTGAGTGAACACCCTCCCCATTTGTGTGACATTGAAACCCACCCCCGATGAAAACTGCACTTTGACCACGCGCAGGCCGAATTTTGAGTTATCTCAATCTTCCCTTTCTGGCGCCCGTGCCATATTGAGGGGAACAATCATCCGTCACGTTGTGGACGGCAGTTTTTCAAACAGTGCCGGGACAGTACAAGAATGCTCAAACGGATAGCCGCCAGTATTGTGGGCCTCGGTGCAGTGGGCGGCCTCGGTTTCCTCGCCTATGCGTGGTACCCCGCAATCGCCCCCATCTCCCCTCCCGCTGCGGCCTCTTTTTCCGCAGACGCCATCAAGCGTGGCGAAATCGTTGCCGCCGGTGGATACTGTGCCGAATGTCACACCCGCGTGGATGGCACCCCCGGCCCCGAATTGGCCGGTGACTTCAAGATGGCCACCCCATTCGGTGACATCTTCTCATCCAACATCACGCCTGACCCGGAATGGGGTCTCGGCAACTGGTCGTTGGAAGCCTTCAAGCGTGCCATGAACAAGGGCATTGCCCGTGATGGCTCACAGCTTTACCCGGCGTTCCCGTTCGACCATTTCACAAAGGTCAACGATCAGGACGTCTCGGACCTGTATGCGTATTTGATGACGCGTCCGGCCGTACACCTGAAGCCGCGTGACAACACGGTCCCCTTCCCGATCAACATCCGTCTGATCGGTCAGGGTTTCTGGAAGCTCCTGTTCTTCACACCGGGCCGCTACCAGAACGACCCGAAGCACGACGCACAATGGAACCGTGGGGCCTATCTGGCCGAAGGCAACGCCCATTGCGGTGCCTGTCACACGCCACGTAACCTTCTGGGTGCCGAGAAGCTAAGCCATGCTTATGACGGTGCCATCATTGATGGCTGGATTGCTCCACCGCTGAACGAACACAACCCAACGCCGGTTGTCTGGACGGAAGACGAGTTCTTCCAGTACCTGCGCTTCGGCGTCGCTCCGCTGCATGGCTCCGCTGCTGGCCCGATGTCTCCAGTGCCGCATCGCTTCCTGTCCAAGATTCCGGAAGACGATGTGCATGCCATTGCTCATTATTATGCAGACGTCGCGAAGGCTGCCCAGCGTTCTCAGGGCGATCAGGCTGCCATTGCTCGCGCCATGCAGATGTCCGGCAAGGATCTGACTGGCCCGCAGACACTGGATGCGGATGCTCGCCTGTATCAGGGGGCCTGTGGCGCCTGCCATTACAATTCCGGCCCGATGCCGGTCTCTGGCCGCCCGGAACTGGCTCTGAACAACGCGCTTTGGCTGGATGAGCCGAACAATCTGTTCCAGGTCATGCTGCATGGCATCGGCGCTGCCGAAGGTCAGGACAATATCGCCATGCCAAGCTTCTACACGGCCCTTTCGGACCATGACATGGCCCGCATCGCCGCGTATCTCCGCCGCACCCGCACCACTCTGCCCCCCTGGACGGATCTGGAAAAGAAGGCCGCGGCTGCCCGCGCCACGCTGTCCGCACCGCCCGTTAACGCCTCGCACTGATCCGGGCAGGACAGGGAAAACGAAATATGACCACGAAATTTGAACTCAACGGACAGCCCGTTTCGGTCGATGCACCGGATGATACCCCTCTGCTGTGGGTCTTGCGGGATGAACTGAACCTGACCGGAACCAAGTTCGGCTGCGGCATCGGCGAATGCGGTGCCTGCACCGTTCATGTCGGTGGGCGCGCCACACGGTCCTGCATCACCCCGCTGTCTTCCATCGAAGGCGCCTCGATCACCACGATTGAGGGGCTGGACCCGGAAGGCAATCACGTCGTGCAGGTTGCCTGGCGTGACCAGCAGGTGCCGCAGTGCGGCTACTGCCAGTCCGGCCAGATCATGCAGGCCGCAAGCCTTCTGAAAGATTATCCGAAGCCAACGGATGAAGAGATTGACGGCGTCATGGGCGGCAGTCTCTGCCGTTGCATGACGTATGTCCGCATCCGCAAGGCCATCAAGGAAGCAGCTGCCGCGCAGCAGGGAGGCGCCACCAATGGCTAAGATCGAACAGATCGCCAAGAGATCCGACGCAGGACGCCTGTCTCGCCGCAGTTTTCTGATGACGGCAGCAGGCGCAGGTCTGATGTTCGGTTTCGCCCGCAAGGCCGAAGCTGCGCAGACATACCCGTCCGCCATGCCGCCGGAAGCCGCGTTCGAGCCGAACATGTGGTGCGCCATCGCGCCGGACGGCTCCATCAACGTGAACGTTGTCCGTGCCGAGATGGGTCAGCACGTCGGCACCGCCCTCGCCCGCATTATTGCGGACGAAATGGAAGCTGACTGGGATCACATCAAGATCACGGAAGTGGACACCGCTCCGAAATGGGCGGGCAAGTTCGTGACCGGCGGCTCATGGTCTGTCTGGGATACGTGGGACACGTTCCGTCAGGCTGGTGCCGCGGCCCGCACGATCATGCTGGAAGAAGGCGCAAAGCTGCTCGGTACAACGCCGGACAAGTGCGTTGCCCGCAACAGCACGGTCACGGCTGGCAGCAAGAGCGTCTCCTATGGTGAGATCGTCTCGAAGGCCAAGCCGACGCGCAGCTTCACGGCTGACGAAATGGCCAAGCTGCCGCTCAAGCCCGCCAGTGAGCGCCGCCTGATCAGCAAGCCGGTTCCTGCTCTGGATATTCCGGACAAAACGACTGGCAAGGCCATCTACGGCATCGACGTGAAGCTCGAAGGGATGGTCTATGGCCGCCCGAAAATGCCGCCGACACGTTATGCTGCGAAGGTTCAGTCTGTTGATGACAGCGAAGCCAAAAAGATCCCGGGCTACCTCCGCTACGTTATTCTGGATGACCCTTCCGGCATCGTTCCGGGCTGGGTCGTGGCTCTGGCCAAGACCTATCCAGCCGCCATCAAGGCTGCGGACCTCCTGAAGGTTCAGTGGAATCCCGGTCCGACGATCAATGTCTCGGAAGCAGACATCATCGAGCATGGCCGCAAGCTGATTGCAGATCAGAGCACTGGCGCTCGCGTCTTCAACGATAAGGGTGTGGACGAGGCATTTGCCCATCCGGCACACTCCTTCGAACGCAGCTACACCTGTGCCTCCGTCGCGCATTACCAGCTTGAGCCGGTCAATGCGGTGGCCCGTCATATTGATGGCATGTGGGAAATCCATACCGGCAACCAGTGGCAGTCCCTCGTTCTGCCGCAGCTCTCCAAGGCGCTTCAGGTGCCTGAAGAGCAGGTTGTCATGCGCACTTACCTGCTGGGCGGCGGGTTTGGCCGCCGCCTGAACGGTGACTATTCCATCCCGGCAGCTCTGGCGTCCAAGGCCATTGGTGGCGCACCGGTCAAGCTGATCCTGACACGTTCGGACGATATGGCGTTTGACTCCATTCGTTCCCCCTCTCTTCAGACGGTTCGCGTCGCCCTTGATGCAGACCAGAAGAAGATTGTGGCGATGGATTACGCTGCAACAGCAGGCTGGCCCACACTCGTTATGGCACCGGCCTTTCTGGCCAAGGGCGAAGACGGCAAGTCCTACGATCCGTTTGCGATTGCGGGCGCTGATCACTGGTATGAAACCGGGCCAACCCGCGTCCGTGCCATCACGAACGATCTGGCCAACAAGACTTTCCGTCCGGGCTGGCTGCGGTCCGTGTCCGCAGGCTGGACGCCTTGGGCGCTTGAATCCTTCCTCGACGAACTGGCTCACCAGACGAAGCAGGACCCGCTGGCATTTCGCCTGTCCATGTTCACAGCAACAGGACGGAACGAAGGCTCCGCCCCCAATGCTGTCGGCGGTGCAAAGCGTCAGGCTGCTGCCCTTCAGCGCCTTGCCGACAAGATCAACTACGGCAAGACGCAGCTTCCGGCGGATACCGGCATTGGCATCGCCACAAGCTTCGGACAGGAACGCGGTATGCCGACCTGGACGGCCGGAGCGGCACAGGTCCACGTTGATCGCAAGACCGGCGTCATCACCTGTCAGAAACTCTGGCTGGTTCTGGATGCTGGCACGATCGTTGATCCGGGTGGCGCACTGGCACAGACCGAGGGTGCAGCTCTGTGGGGTCTGAGCATGGCGCTGTTTGAAGGCACCGAGATCGTCAACGGTACGATCAAGGACAGCAACCTCAACACTTACACGCCAGTCCGTCTTCCGGATGTACCGGACATGGACATCGAGTTCGTCCAGAACACCGAAAAGCCTACGGGCCTTGGTGAACCGGGTGTGACGGTTGTGGCGCCTGCTATCGGCAATGCTGTGTTCAACGCCATTGGTGTGCGTCTGCGCCATCTGCCAATGCGTCCGGCAGATGTGCTACGTGAACTGAACGGTCACAACAGCTAAAATCCGGCTTTATCGTCGAAAACCCGAAACGCCGCGCCCCGGACTGGGACGCGGCGTTTTTTACGGGTGCATCAGCCGTTGCGGTAATAATAGCTGTAGCCGTTCAGGGCCGGTGCGCCGCCCAGATGAACGTACAGAACCTTTGATCCATCCGGGAAATATCCCTTCTTGGTCAGGTCAATCAGGCCCTGCATGGATTTCCCTTCATAGACAGGGTCCGTCATCATGGCTTCCGTTCGCGCAGCCAGCCGAATGGCTTCGTTCGTTTCTTCGGATGGGACCCCGTAAGCGGGATAGGCGTACTCCTCAAGAATCACGATCTCATCGTCCCGCACTGTCCGACCAAGCTCTACTAGCTCGGCTGTACGGTCCACGATCTCCCGCACCTGCTCGCGCGTCTGTTCGGGCGTTCCGGAAGCATCAATACCGATGACCTGATCTGCACGATCCTGCGCCGCAAATCCGACGATCATTCCCGCCTGCGTCGAGCCCGTCACGACACAGACGATGATGTAATCGAACGTGAAGCCGAGTTCCTTTTCCTGCTCCGCGACTTCTTCCGCAAACGCAGCGTAACCGACACCGCCATATTGATGAACGGATGCACCAGCCGGAATGGCATAGGGCTTTCCGCCAACATCTTTCACGGACTGGATGGCGTCCTCCCAGCTCTGGCGGATACCGATGTCAAAGCCGTCTTCCACAATGCGGGACTCAGCACCCATAAGACGCGTCATGAGGATATTGCCGACACGGTCATAAACAGCGTCGTAATGTGGCACCCACTTCTCCTGCACGACGACGCATTTCATGCCCAGCTTGGCAGCAGTCGCTGCGACCATGCGGGTATGATTGGACTGCACACCGCCGATAGAGACCAGCGTATCTGCGCCAGAGGCCAAAATATCCGGAACAATATATTCCAGCTTACGGAGCTTGTTGCCCCCCATCGCCATGCCCGAATTGCAATCTTCACGCTTGGCATAGATCTGCACTTTGCCACCCAGGGCTTCGCTCAGACGTGGAAGATGCTCAATAGCCGTTTTTCCAAAAGTCAGCGGATAGCGCTCAAATTTCTCAAGGTTCACAGACAGCCTCCCAAGGTGTTCACACCCGAAAGCAGTAGTGAAATATTCTTCGAAGGTGCTTTCTAATTCAGGCAATAATTTCTATATTTTAGTCTTAAAATAGAATTTTAATGGATGTTTCTCTTATCATTTGAGGAAATAATGAAAGATTCCATCACACCAGATCTGGATGCGATCGACCGGAACATTCTTTGCCTTCTGCAAGGTAACGGGCGCATGTCCAATGCCGAACTGGCCGAGCGTGTGAACGTGAGCGCCGCGACATGTCATCGGCGCACCCAGAGACTGTTTCAGGACGGTTATATCCGTGGCGTTCGCGCCGAGATTGATCCCGTCAAAGTCGGGCTGGGAACGATCGCGCTGGTCGGCGTCGTGCTGGACCGGTCCACTCCCGAGAGCTTCGCAGAACTGGAAGATGCTGTGAAAACCATGCCCATGGTGCTGGATTGTCATCTGGTCGCGGGCGATTTCGATTATCTGCTGAAGATCCGCGTGGAAGACATGGCGGATTTCAATCGGCTTCACGCAGAAAAGCTCATTGCCTTTCCGGGGGTGCGACAGGCACGGACGTTTTTTGTCATCAAGGAAGTCAAGGACAACGGGCCACTCGCGTTCTAGAATTGCGTTCGCATGGAACGTCCTGTTGCCTCTGTGCAATGATTTCCTTTGCGGTATTGTCACTTCCTTGCCTGCCACCAGCTATGGAACCCTCTGCCCATGCCCCTTCACCCCACCGTCCCGAAGCCGGAACGTTTTAGCAAAACGCGAAAGGCCCTGCGCCGCACGCTGGCGCTTGGACTGGTCGCTGGTGGCCTGCTGGCAGCCTCTGCGCAGGCGAAAGCTGACCCCCGCCTTGTCATTTTCGACGATGACGGCTTCAGCATCGCCCAGTGGATGATCATCAAGGCCCCCAATGTCCGCGTGCTTGGCATCACGACTGTCACGGGTGACGTTTGGCAGAAAGAAGCGACGAATGACGCGCTACGTGGCGTGGAAGTGGCCGGCCGGGCAGACATTCCCGTTGTTCCAGGCGCAACCTACCCGTTCCTGAACTCGGAAAAGCTGACGGACCGCTGGGAAGCCCTTTACGGAAAGCTGATCTGGAAAGGGGTGTGGATGAAAAAATGGGTCGAAAAGACCGAGCAGCCACTTCCCTACTATCATGGCCCGGATGTTGTTCCGGATCTGCCATATGGCAACCCGGTCAAGAAGCCGGAAACCGAGCGCGCGGCTGACTTCCTCATTCGGATGGTTCACCAATATCCAGGACAAGTCAGCATCATTGCAACGGGTCCGATGACCAACATTGCACTGGCCCAGACGCTGGATCCTGAATTTGCGGGCCTCGCAAAAGAACTCGTTTACATGGGCGGTGGCCTCAACCCGCGCCAGACACGGCCCGGCGTTGTGGCACACCAGTTCGCGCGGGAATTCCTGAACAGTCCCCGTCGTGAATTCAACTTCCGTCTGGACCCGGAAAGCGCAAGTGCGGCCCTTCGCGCGCCATGGAAGCACATCGTGATGGTCCCGGCCGATCCATCAACGGATACCGAGCTCACGCCGGAATTCCTGAAGAAACTGGAAGCGACTGGCACGCCGGTCGGGCATGTCATGAAGTGGCATCTGAGCGGCTTCCCGCTCTGGGATGAAATTGCAGCATCCGTCTGGCTGGACCCGAGCATTATCACGGAAAAGCAGGATCTGTTCGTAGATGTGAACAGCCAGTTCGGCCCCGGCTATGGTGACGTTGTGTCCTGGACGCCGGGCTATGAGCCAGGTCTGGGCGAACGCAAGAACGAAGTTGTCCTGCGCATCAATGTTCCGAAACTTGAAAAGCAGATCCTTGATCTGATTGGCAGCCCACAGGCTCCTGTCAGCGGACATCCTCTCCCCTGAAACACAAAAGCCCCGTTGCCATCCGGCCGCGGGGCTTTTTTCAGACGGCGGGAAGAGCGACCTGCTCTTTGGGCCAGCGGCGATGAAGCCAAAGCCATGCTCCTGGCCTTTCGCGGATCCACCGTTCCAGCGTCTCGTTCATGGCGACGCAGATTGACCGGATATCTGCATGACGATCGCCCGTTCGTTCAGCCTGAAGCGGGGCTTCACACACCATGCGGAACCGCCCGTTCCCCAGTCGCACGATATGGACGGGTATGATGGGCAAATTAAAGCGCAAGGCCAATTGCGCCACCGCTGGCGCCGTCATGGCATCCCGTCCCAGAAACGGAATGGCCAACCCGTCATTCATTTTCTGATCCACCAGAAAACCCAGTGAGCCACCGCTCTGCAGATGCGTTAAGGCCTGTCGGGCACCCTTGGGGCCTTTGGGAAACATGGTTCCTGTCGGACCAAGAGCTTTCTGCCGCATTCTCTGCGTCAGGAGATCAATGACCGGATTGGACGATGCGCGATAAAAGCCCGCAACAGGCATACCCAGCTTGGTCGCGATGGGCAGAATGAGCTCCCAGTTCCCCAGATGCCCTGAGAAGAACAGAGCCTGTGATCCGTTCGCTTTCAGGGCATCGATATGCTCTTCGCCCTCAACCTCCCAGCCCGGCCCGCTATCCGTGCGGGTAAACGATGCAAGGTGGGGCAACTCTGTCACGTTCCGTCCCAGATTGGTCCACACATCCCGAATAATCTGCTGCCGTTCCGTCGCCGACAGGTCAGGGAAAGCCAGCTGGAGATTCTGGTCCGCAATGCGGGTTGCACGAAGCTTCATCCCCACATTGCGCATTAGCCAGCCGCCAGCTGTCGAGGCATATTGCGGACCGACACTGCGCAGGAGGTTAATAACACTCCCGAGCGCGGCTGATTGCACATGATGAGATAGACGGGACAGAACAGGAGCGATTGGAGCCATGCGACGATAGTCGCGTTAAAAACAAGATAATCAATTCTTGTGTTGTATCCAATTAAT
>NZ_JBDOBO010000013.1:0-15366 GCF_047723935.1 Gluconobacter sp. | reverse complement strand
TTAATACACTAGTTTCTTATTTTATACTTTATTTGTAATTTTTCTGAAATATTCAGATATAATTTGGTTTTTTAATAAATAATGATTTCCGATTTTATTTTTAAATTCTTACGTCTAGGGCCTGTGCCTCACTGAGACACAGGCCTTAAACATCAAGAGAAAAATTCCCAGGACACCTTCATACTGGCATCGCCACCCTGTGTTCTCGCGCAAACTTTTCCAGTGCATCGAGATAAACCGTCCGCTCGTCTTCCGAAATCCAGGCAGCCTGAAACGCATTTCGGCTGATCTGTATGAGTTCGTCCTGTGTCAGGTCCGCTGCACTTTGCGCCTTGGCGAGACTCTCCGTCATATACACGCTCTGCATGTAACCCGGGTCGTCGGAGTTGATGGTGATTTTCAGTCCCGCTGCCAGCATGTCCCGAATGTCCTGACGGGACCGTCCCGGCCTGATGACATCGTTCGGAGACGGACACAGCGTGAATGTCACGCCCTTGTCCCGAGCCATCGCAATCAGTTCGGGCTTCTCCAGCACATTCAATCCATGATCGAGGCGCTCGCTGCCCAGATCCTGAAGAGCCTGCCGGATATGCTCATGCGTATTTTCCTGATCGAGATCACAATGCATGGTCAAGTGAAGGCCCAGCGCTCTTGCGCGGTCGAATGTTTTCGCAAATTTGGCTGGCGGATTACCCTTTTCGTCTGAATCCAGACCCACACCAATGATGCGGCTCCGACCCGGTCTTTCAAGATAAGGGAGAGCCTGGGTAAAGGTCTCGTCGGCAGAGTCCGCAGTCATTTCGCGTATGAAGCACATGATGAGGTGAGAGCGGATGCCAAAGTCCTTCTCTGCTTCCTCCTGAGCTGCATTGAAGCCCCGGATGACTGTCCCGAATGATATTCCGCGACGGGTGTGAAGCTGCGGATCAAAGAACATCTCAGTATAAAGCACATTCTGCTGCGCGACTTTTTTCAGATAGTCATAGCAGAGATCATGAAAATCCTGCTCGGTCTGCAGAAGCTCGACGCCTTCGTAATACAGCGTCAGAAAAGAGGGCAGATCATGATAGACGTAACCCTGTCGGATTTCTTCCGCAGAGCTGGACCTGAGAGGATGATTGTTCCGCTCCGCCAGCTTGATTTTCAAGTCCGCTTCCAGCGTTCCTTCCAGATGAACATGAAGTTCAGCCTTGGGGAGCTTTTCGAGAAACTCCTGCATGCAGACAACGGACATGACCTGCTTTCCTTATCAATCGTGATAAGCCCGCACCATGCATGTTTATCGGATAATTAAAACGATATCGACATGATATCATCATTTTCCAATAGCATGACAGGTCACAAGCGCCTTGTCGTCCATATCGCTGGAAAAGAATGCGTCGTTTCCTTTGTTCCACCAGACATACTGGGCAGCAGCATATTTGGCGCCGTCCGCAGCAATTACGTTTGAGAACACCTGCGTGTGCCCTTCAATTGGCAAGACAGCCAGGCTGATGGCATCTGCATTGATATATTGAACAGCGATGCGTTTTTTCGGCAATCGAGAGAGAAGCTCCGCAGCCGCATCACCATTGCCCTGACAGGTATAAAGGACTGTCTGACGGTCAACTGTTGTGGCAGAAGCCAGCTTGATCTGTAGGTTAGTGGCCTTTGATGCAAAAGCCGGATTTACCCCCAGACAAAGAACAGCCATTAAACCAAACGAGTATTTTCTCATCACTTGCCCCTTCCCGACAGATTGAAGCCTTCAGTATTGCCTGAGGCATGTCTTTCAGTCAGATTGAGCCGCCATTCTGTCAGCATAATGACAAATTCCCAAACCAAGGACGGACTGTGAGCTGGTTTTACGAAGAACACGGAAGCCGCAAAGGCCCGCTTTCTGAAGATGGTATGCGCGCGCTCATCTCAACCGGCAGTATTGAGCATTCCACCCTCTGCTGGACCGAGGCTTTTGGGGCAGAATGGCATCCGGCAGGCAGTTGCGCGTTCTGGCCACCGCAGCCCGAAGGTGTTCCACCTGCACTGCCCCCGAGCCGGGTCTCGAACCGCTGGGCCTGGCTGAGCATTCTTGGCCCCTTCGTCAGCAGCATGATCGTCAACGTTCTGGCCTGGTTCGGCAACATCCCTGACCGCCAGTCCAGCATCATCGCCGTTCTTCTCAGCTTTGCGATCATCTTCACCTCCATGCTGACAGATCGCCGCGCCCTGATTGCCGCGGGCTTCCGTCCCGGCTCTGCATTCTGGATCCTGATCCCGCCACTCTACTTCTGGCGGCGTATCCAGTTTGTTGGCAAAGGAATGCTGCTGTTTTTCCTGTCGCTGCTGGTCTTCCTGTTTCAGTTCGTGCCTTCTTTTTCAGAAAGCTGGCACATCATGCACAACCCGAATGGCCTCTCCAGCTACGTCTCCAAACACTACGATCTCTGATCGCGATACTCAGCAGAAACGGCGATAGAACTGCTCTGTCTTTAAGGCCTGCTCTTCCAGCACATGGAAGGACAGGTCCCATGTTCTGCCAGGCTGCTGCCTCAGGCGCACAAGCCCGGCGGCAAGTGCGTCGATGCAATCCGGCTTAACCAGACAGTCCGATACATTTTCCAGAATATCCAGAACGCCCCCCGCTGCTGTCGCGCAGACAGGTAACCCTGCCGCCATCGCTTCCAGCAGCACCAGCCCAAATGGCTCCCGTCTGGAGGGCAGAACAAATCCGTCAAATGCACAGAACACATCCGGCACATCTGACCGATACCCCGCAAAAATAATGCGTTCCCTGTAATCTGCGCAGACGTTTTCAAGACGCACACGTTCTGGGCCGTCCCCAATCAGAACAAGATATGTATCGGTCGGCAGAACAGCCTGTCTCCAGGCCTGAAGGAGACAATCAAACCGTTTCTCTTCCACCATTCTTCCAACGGCACAGATCACAAATGCACCTGGTGGGAGAGCATGCTGCCGACGAAAGGCTTCTCTCAGCATCGCTTGCTCCAGTGGGCAGAGAGCAGAAGGAACAGTCCAGTTCGCTATCAGGATGCTCTGGTACTGGCAGCCTTCTGGCAGGCTGTCCTGTTGCCAACGGGCAATACAGATCAGACCATCGTGCTTTCCGTAAGTTCTGGCACGGTAAGCATTATGGAGAGTCCCGATGACGGGCGTTTTTCCCATCAGCCCCAGAACCTTCAACACCCCTGCACGGATCGAAGCCTTGCCCAGATGGGTATGGACGATGTCGAACGTCTCGCTCCGCACGACCCTGAACAGCGTTGGCAGATATCCGGCACGGTTAGCCCGGACGATCCGCACTGACGGCAAAAAGTGACGGGCAATGTCTCCGCCTGTCCGGGGATCAGCCGTATGACGCTCCAGAAGCACCGTTACGTCATGCGTCAGAGCCTGCTGGTTCGCGAGTTCCGCGACATGACGTTCCGTGCCCGCGAATTCCCGCGTTAGAAGACAGTGAAGGATTCTCACTGCCCGCCTCCTTAGCGAATACTACCGTTCCCGGCCCAGACGCCTTCAATAATAGGGCCACTCCGCGAGGACATGCGCTGTCTGGGGGGCTGAGGCTGACACGCCACAAAATACAGACCGATCACAAACGTCAGCTGAGACAACGTCATAAGTTGAGACAGGATCCAGCCAATTCCCACCACATCCAGACTGCGGAAGAGCTGATAGATGAGGAATGCCATGGCGATCATCCGCATGCTCAGCATCATGGGGCGAAGGGGATTCAGCATGTTTGGCCGGATCATCGGGATCGTTTTTTTCATGCCCAGAAAGAAGGCAAGGTTCATGAACCAGATCAGCGATGTATCCACCACACCGCCCATCGTTGCGCCAAACAGCACAATCGGCAGAAGCAGCGCTGCGCCGTTCAGCATTAATGAGCCGAGCTGAAAGCTCATGCCCAACTGCACAACGGGAAGAACTGACGGCAGTCTGTTTGCGACGGGCTGAAAGAGCCGGTCAATCAGCCAGTCATCAAAGCGGACGATAAAATTGGAAGCGGTCATAGTAGTTTTGTTCTTAGCGGCCTCTGATTGACCGCGTCCCATGATTTTTTATTCATCCTTCAGCAATCCTCCCTCGGTAGACAGCATCCCTGACAGTCGATTTACTGCCTGGCAGAACATTTTACCCGTAGGAAGTTAATAACCTATGCCCGGTTTTTCCCGCCTGACCCGTGTGACCCTGCTCGCAGCCTCCATGCTGGCCCCGCCTCTCCTGACGGGCGCACATGCTGCCCCTGCGGTGCCTCAGGCTGCCACGGCAGCACCGGCCTCCGTCACCCGCGCCACCTTGCCCAATGGCCTGCGTGTCGTGATTGTGCGGGATACTCTGGCACCCGTCGTACAGACGATGCTCAATTATGAAGTGGGCTCCGTCAACGCACCCAAGGGTTTTCCGGGAACGGCACACGCGCTTGAACATATGATGTTCAACGGCTCCGAAACACTCTCCCGGGACCAGCTTTCCACCATCAGCGCCCAGCTCGGCAACAATGATAATGCCGATACGATGTCTGACGTCACGCAATACTATTTCAAGGCCCCTGCTGCGGACCTTGATGTCCTTCTGCGGATCGAAGCCGGTCGTATGCGCGGACTGAACATCACAGAGAAAGAGTGGGCCCATGAAAGAGGCGCCATCGAACAGGAAGTCTCACGCGACCTGTCGAGCCCCATCTACCGCTATCTCTCTCAGGTGCGCGCTGCACTTTACGCAGGCACACCTTACGAGCACGACGCGCTCGGCACGCGGCCCTCTTTCGATGCCACAACCGCGCCGCTGCTGAAGCAGTTTTATAACTCCTGGTATGCTCCCAACAACGCCATCCTCGTCATCACCGGCGATGTGGACCCGCAGGACACCCTGAAGAAAGTTCAGGCAGCCTTTGGCAATATTGCAGCGGCTACACTTCCTGCCCGCGCTGCTGTCACACCCACGCCAGCCAAGGCACAGTCCCTGTCGTTGGATACAGATCTACCTATCGGCCTTGTCACCATGGCCTGGCGGATGCCGGGGCAACGTGACCCGAACTATGCTGCCGTAACCCTGCTGGCCGATGCCATTGCCAGCCAGCGCAGTGTCCTGTTCGGCCTGGTTCCAGATGGCAAGGCTCTGGACGCAGGATTCATGTATGACCCGGATGCGCAGGCTGGCCTCGCTGTCGCCTACGCAGGCTTCCCCAAGGGAGCCAACCCGGATGAGCTCCGCCGGACACTTGCGTCTCTTATGGATGGCTTTCGCAAAAACGGAATTCCCGCGGATCTGATCGAAGCCGCCCGTCGCAAAGAGATTGCGTCTCTGGAGTTCAATGCGAACAGCATTTCGGAACTCGCAGAGAACTGGTCCCAGGCTGTCGCCATCCAGCATCTTGAAAGCCCGGATGATATGATCGCGGCTTTCCGGAACGTCACGAAGGCACAGGTGGATGAGCTGGCCAAAACGCTCCTCGATCCGCAACACGCCATCAGCGCCACCCTGACGCCGAGCGAAAAGGGCAAAGCCATTGGCGGCAAAGGATTTGGTGGCGCAGAGTCTTTCAACACGCCACCATCAGGCAAAGTCAGCCTCCCAGCATGGGCGGAAGAAGCCCTCGCACGGTTGAGTATTCCGGCCGCAGCACCTCTTCCCAAGGCCTATACGCTTTCGAATGGTCTGCACCTTCTGGTCCAGCCCGAGCATGTCAGCCATACGGTCGAACTGATCGGCTCCATCCGGCAGAATGCATCCCTGCAGCAGCCCGCAGGCAAGGAAGGCGTCGCGGGCCTGACGTCTGACATGTTCCTGTATGGCAGCACCTCCCATGACCGTCTGGCCCTGGCCAGCGCGCTTGATGACATCTCGGCAGATGAAAGTGCCGGTCCGGGTTTCAGTCTCAGCACACTGACCCAAAATTTCAGTAAAGGTCTGTCCTTGCTGGCAGAGCACGAACTGCACCCTGCCTTCCCGGAAAAGGCCTTCCATGTCACGCAGATGGAAGCCATTCAGGCCCGCGCGGGTGAGCTTCAGTCTCCAACCTACCGGTTTGGCCGTGCTACGCGCCGGGCACTCGTCCCTGCAACTGACCCGACCCTTCGCGAGGCCACTCCAGCCACGTTGAGCAAAATTACGCTCGCTGACGTCAAAGCCTATTACACCGCCACATATCGTCCCGATCTGACGACGATTGTCGTTGTCGGGGATATCAGCCCTGAAGATGCTCATGAGCAGGTCGAGAAGGCTTTTGGCGGCTGGAAGGCTGAAGGCCCTGCCCCTGTCGTTGATCTGCCATCCATTCCTCTCAGCAAGGCCTCTCAGGCTGTTGTCGCAGATCCAGGACGATCACAGGATGACGTGAAACTCGTGGAGACCATTGGCATGAAGGTCACGGACCCGGATCGTCATGCTCTGGCTGTCGGAAATGAGATTCTGGGCGATGGGTTCTCTTCACGCCTGATGCAAGATCTGCGCGTTCGCACAGGCTATGTTTACGGGGCAGGAAGCGCCTTCAGTTACTCCCGGACCCGCGGCTCCTTCGGCATCAGCTTTGGTGCGGACCCGGACAAAGTGAACAAGGCACGCGCCCTGGCAATCAAGGACGTGCAGGATATGCGCAGCCAGCCTGTCTCTCAGGAAAGTCTGGACCTGGCTAAGGCGTCTCTGCTGCGTCGCCAGCCCATGGCACGCGCCAGCTTTGGCGCTCTGGCTGGCAGCTATCTGGATCTGATCGATCTGGGACTGCCTTTGAATGCGCCAGCAGAAGCAGCTCAGGCGATTTACGACATGACACCTGCGCAGGTGCAGACCGCGTTCAGCAAGTGGGTTCGCCCAGATGATCTGGCACAGATCGTCCTTGGTCCACAGCCGAAGTAAACACTCTGCTTCAGGCCGGGATATTCACATTCCGGCCTGATCCCTTAACGCCAGACCGTCATCAGAACACCACCTGAGACGATCAACAGTCCCCCGACGCAGACAGGTAAAGTCAGGCTCTGACCAAACGCAAAATACGCTACCACCTGAGCGGCGATAAAAAACAGCGCAACATAGACGCCCATCAATCGCCCGAAGTCCCAGTCCGGAAGATTGACGGTTATTCCATAGATGAGAAGTACAAGCGCGCCTGCGGAGATAAAGCCCACCCGTCCCAGACCTGCCGTATGCAGCCCGGTTCGCACCAAGGCGTCCCCGCCGACTTCCAGAAATGCGGCGATCAGTAGAAGCGCCATGAGCCAGACAGTCTGCATTTCCAGATATCCTTACAAAAAAAGCCGGGCACGACAGCCCGGCTTTTGATGAAATTACAGATCCTGCAGCTTTTCAGCCAAGGAACCCTTCAGCCTGAAGAACTGACAGCGCCTGCTGGATGCGATGCTTGTAAAGATGCTGCTCCATCGTTCTGGCCTGCGCCTTACGGCTCATCGCGAGACGGGCTTCATCATCCCCTACGTATTTCTCAACCAGCCGCTCGAAATCAATCCGGTTTGAGAAAACCGGAATTTCGTCTGCATCATAGTACCGGCGAAGCTCGTGCGTATCTTCGTGAAACACCTGAAACGCGCCTGCCAGAGCAGCTTCAAACGTCCGGGGACCAGGCGTGGAAGGAGCGATCACAAAACGCTTGTTTTCGAAGTGGAGTGAGCGCCCCAGATTCAGAACCAGCTTGGACCGGCGATACAGCTCTACCAGCTGGGACTTCTCGATCCGGGCATCGGAGAAACCAATGCCCAGCTCGCCCCAACCTGGACCGATAATCTTGATATTCAGGTTACGCAGGACCGGCAGCAGGTTGCGGACAATGTCCTTCCGGCTCGTGAACGCCACACCACAGAACAGAACATCGATCGTTTTTTCGACATTCTCTTCGATCGGCATGTAATGCAGGCTCGGGCTTGCTGCCAGCGGAAGATGGAACACCAGATCACGCTGATAGAAATTGTGGCCCCAGCGGTCACAGGAGAAAACGACATCGAAGTCATCGGCGATGCGATAGTTCGCATCCTGCTCATAGGGATCTTCTGTCGCCCAGAAAACCGTCACAGCGCCAATCTTCTTGGCTTCGCGACAGACTTCGCCGAAATAGGTGCTCTCCGGCAGGTACGACCCAATGGCGAAAACGATTGTGGGCTTCAGGATCTTAATGGATGCAGCTGCTGCGGAAATATGAACAGCCGTAACGTTTTCTTCGCCAAAGCACTCAGCCCACCCATCCATGATCGACTCACGGATCTGGGCATTGGCCTGACTTTCATAACGCCCACCACTGCACACCAGAACACGTCCGGTCAGGCCAGACACTTTCCGCTCCGTTTCAGAGGAACGATCTTTCACTTCTGTCGACATAGCCTCACCTGTTTCCTTAAACTTCATGCCCCGGGTGGGTGGCGTCTTCAAGCTATACACGCCTGCAGGATCTTGGACAGATCCTGTCGGAACTGCGCTGGCGCACAATCCCGCTCCACCGCCTTCAGCGCTTCACTTCTCAGCCGGGCCCAGAGTTCGCTATCCTGATAAAGACGGGCGACATCTGACGCAAATTCTTTGGCATCATCGGCAGGCGCAGACAGCAATTCCACATCATTTGTCCAGCCGACCTGACCCGCCAGAAGGGTCGTCACAACCATTGGAACCCCGAATGCAGCAGCTTCCTGGACCTTGAACGGCAGACCGCCCGCAAACCTTGTTGGCGCTACGAAGACACGATGTCTGTCGAACAGCGGCGCAAGATCATGCACCGGACCAACGATATCCACGCGAGGATGCCGCGCAAACGCACTCACATCCACAGAAGGATGAATGAAGCCCGCGATCGTAAACCGAACGTCCGGAGGCAGAAGTTCGTCAAGGACAGGTAGAACCTCTCCGACAAACCACTCCAGACTGTCATGGTTCGGAGCGCCCTCATCATGCAGTGCCCCAAGGAAGAGAATATCTTTCCGGGCCTCGAATGCTGCGCGTGTCGGACGGGTTCGCATTTCATGTCCCAGCACGGAAACATTCTCATACCCGGCACGGCGCACAAATCCGGCATCCTGCTGCGTCACCGCGACGATCTGCTGACAGTAATGGGCACATTCCAGTTCCCGGCGCAGCATCTCGTCAAAGCTCAACGCCGGCTTGGGCAAATCAAGCACCTTGATACGCTCCAGCGTACGGGGCGTGGAAATCACTTCCGTATCCAGAACAGCCCCACCCGTTGGCAGATAACGACTGGCCTCGTTCATAATTGGCAAGAGCCGCGCCATGTTATGCGTACGTCCGACCCACACAAGATCGTAGTATCCGGCCCGTGCCTGGATGAAATCCGGAAAGGTGGAAAGATGCTGATCCGCAATCAGCTCTACTGTCTCCGGGAAATCTCCAAACAGGTCCAGCTCGCTCTGATCTCTGGGCAGCATGGGAAACACTGTGACCTGATACCCCAGCGCGGCCATAGCCCGAACCACATCATTGGAGCGGACATACCCTGAGCCCAAGCGCCTTAATGGCAGGCGGTCTTCAATGAACAGAATGTGCTTCCGATCTGAACGCCGCTCGCGAGCCTGCACTGCATTTCGAATATGAGCCGGCTGCTGATGGCGCAGGAAATCCTGATGCACGCGCGAAAAAATTCGCAGATTGGCGTGCATCAGGGTCTGAGATCCGGCAGAGCCAGAACTGCCGTACTCAAGATGCTCAACTACCACGTTAGGATCATAGACGATCCGCGCACCCATCTTGAGAATACGAACGCACAAATCCGCATCTTCAAAATAGGCCGGACGGTACCGTAAATCGTAACCGCCCAACTGAATCAGAATGGATGACCGCACCATGAGAAACGCTGCGGAACAATAGTCCACATCTCTCACGAAATTCGCTTCAGGAAGGTTCGGACTATCTTCGCGGCGATATCCATACGTCGCGCCATCACGCCAGATAATGGAGCCTGCTTCCTGCAGGCGCATATTGGTGCGGATCAGCTTCGCCCCCACCGCCCCGATATCGCTGTCCGAACGCAGACGCTGCAAGGCATGTGCGATACTGTCCGGGTAGAGACGCAGATCGTTGTTCAGATAAAGAACAAATGGCGCATCAACTTCTGCAAGACCTGCATTACAGCCTTCCAGATATCCAATGTTATACCTGAAACGCATGATCTTGGCGCCGTGAACCATTTCGTCGAGACGACGTGTCTGATCGTGTGAACCAGAATCCACAACGATCAACTGGATGGCTCCGGCATAGTTTGCGCGTAGGGACGCCAGAGCCTGCATTGTCAGCGCAATCCGGTCATAGACCACGACAATGACACTGAGTTCCGGCACACCCGCAACCGTGAAATCCAGCGGGTGCCGCGCCAATGCGGGAAGGAGCGCCTCAGCTTCCCGTTCAAAAACCTGCCTTGACTGACTTTCCTCAATCTCCGGGGCTTCAACTAACGAAGCGCGCTGCCCCTCTCCCATTCTGGCCGCAACCAGATGAGCAAAGGGACTGTCATACAGGTGATTGCGAACGTCGTTGCGGACCTGGGGGCGACTCAGGTGAGCGGCAAGATCCACGCCCGCTTCAGGCGCGCGCCCTTCATGAACTCCGAACAGCAGAAAATGCTCATAGCCGTTCCGAAAGGACCCCATATCCAGACAGGCAACCACATCCGGATGTGTGTCTGCGTAGAAGCTCTCGGAAAACATTTCCTGCGGATTAAAAAGCCGGGGTGTTTCATTGGTAAGATAATGATGAAGGGCACTGCTGTACCGCCCTTCAGCAATTTCACGCCGCACTTCCGGATAGCGTTCCAGATACCAGACCGGATCAAAATACCAGGAAACACGCCCTGCATCCGCAATCTCGGACGGCAGACTGAGCCAAGATGCAAACAGGCCGATACGGCTGTCAAAATAATCCGGAAAGCGGAGGGCAAGCCGACGACAGAGCTCATCATCGAAAAAACGATGGCCGCTATAATAACGTACCTCGCCAATTTCCAGATAATGGTCGTAGCCGTTGAAAAACCCCTGCTCTTCCAGGGAGCGACGGGTCAGTTCAGGATACCGTCGAAGATAATCAACTTCGTCAAAAAGCCAGTGTGCCGAAAGACCATGATATCCTTCGGCGCAATAATGCTCGAAGCCGGACCGATATTTTTCCTGAATCAAGTCCCGACGAACGTCTGCGTAGGTTTCCCGATACCAGATTTCATCAAAATACCGGTTCGGAGAATGACCGTATCGCTGACCTGTTTCAATATAGAACGCGTAAAGGTCCTGATGACCTTCATCACGCATCCAGTCCCCAACCTCCGGATAACGCAGCAGATACCACTGCGCATCAAACTGGCGCCAGCGAGGCTCGCGCGCAGCCGAAGAGGACTCAGGAACCGGATCGGACATAAAAAAAACTGACCCCCAGGTTCAGGCGATGGCTTTCTCATTCAAAAGCTGTTCAGACCGCTCGGCCTGCTCCGGCGTCAGATCTTCACGGCCTGTAGACACAATGCGTCCACCATCGAAAGCTGCAACCAGATCAGTAATGTATGTGCCGAAAACGTCGCCCGTCACATTGATCAGAGCCACCCGATAAACCCCATCCATCGGGCGGGCATAACCCTGCATTGGGTTCAGTATTCCAGAGAAGCCCGCACAAAGCGGGGCATCACGATGCACAACCGCTACATCCTGACGGGCAATACGATCCATGCCGAACAAAGTGACTTCATCACGTTCTTTATGGATAAGCCCAACATAGAGCTGGCCTGCCCGGGACAGATTTTTCAGGAACGCCCAGCCTCGGACGTAGATGCCCCCGAACGGATCGACATCCTGGACAGGAGACCCAATGACGCCTGTGAACTCGTCGATGAAATTCTCCAGCATTCCGCTGCCATACGGATGGAGGTCTTTCTTCTGGAAGCCAGACAGCTTGATGCCGCGCAACAGACCGTCGCTATGAGAAATCCGATTAAAATCAGACAAAATGACATCGTTGGAAGGCATCGAACGATGAATTTTGTCGATCTTACCGCCCTCGACCTCAATCTGGACCGAAGTAAGCTGGAACGCTGCCTGCCCGTTGATGACATTGATCAGGCCAACGCGGAAACGACCTTCACACCACTTCCCACGCAGAGCTGTCTTGCCGGAGAAGCCAGAACGACGTGGAGACCCGTTGAACATCTCAACAATGTCCCCACGAATTTCACGTTCACACTCAAGGAAAATCAGCGGACTGTCTGCACCTTCTTCGATCAGAACTGCCAACATGCGGCCGGCTGTACTGATCCCAGGAAGAAGGAACCAGCCCCGGATATGAAATTCGTTGGCGCCTTCGAAATCTTCATCTTCGCTCGTGGCAAAGACGTGATGACAGACGTCATCAATATAGCACTCAGCGCCCTGGATGGAGAACCAGTCCGAAACAGGAATGGGCAGCTCAACGGAGAGATCACGTGTGGTCGGCGGATCAAAAATATGACGCGGCGGAGCCTGATGGCGCCATGATGGATGCGGAAGAAGGTGGACTTGCCCAGCATCCAACCGCAGGTCCGAAACGCCCATCGGACGACGCGGCACCACATCCTGATAAAGCTTCAGCAAACCGTCCGCATATTCACGGGCATGGGTCCAGAGATGCGGGCCAATGTTTGCCATGATTTTCTTGCGCACAGGCTCAGAAGAACGCAGCAGTTCAAGGCGCTCCAGAACCATGCTGGGGCGATTGATCGGAACCTTGAAACCGTTAACACCATCTTCGACGCGATCCCCTAGAGCGCCGACATCCGTCACAATGGGGATCAGGCCATTCTGCCAGGCTTCGGAGAGGGAAATGCAATAGGTTTCCGGCCAGATTGACAGGTTGAGTGCAACATCTGCCTTTTTCAGGGCCTCGATATCGCCCATGTCATATCGGCCGTACAGCTTCACGTTCGACCGGCTGCCAGCATTCAGAACAGCTTCGTATTCTGGATGCACATAACCGAAGATATGAAAGACAAAATGATCCGGATGAGCGATTTCGATCAGGCTCAGGATCGTATCTGCCCCTTTGGTGCGCAGGAAATTACCAACTATCGCAACATGCAGAGGAGCATCACCCAACGGAGCGTAGCTCTTCGGCTTAACCGGCACCGTGTTTTCAGGGCTCGGAATACCCGTAATCAGACTGATTTTTTCGTTAAGGATCGGATAGATCTCATGCGTCAGATCACGGGAATGCTGCGTCCCAAACATAATGGCATCAACAGAGTGAAGCATCTTGGCGACAAAGGCCCGACGCGTCTGCTCGCCACCATGATCCACATTTTCGGAAGCCTTCAGCGTGATATCCGCTGACAGGACAGAGCGGACTTCGTCTTCCACATACCGCAGTTCATGGTTCAGCAGGTTGTAGCGCGCTGAAACAAGCCAGAAGTCATGCGCAGAGAACACGACGCCGACACCATTGGCCTTGGCGATGATCGGCAAGGAAAGGGCGTGATGTCCGAGATGCTGGAAATGGACAATGTCCATGTTGTACTGGCTGATGACGCTTGAAAACGCCATCTCCTCTGGCGCATCGCACATTGCGTCTTGCCAGCCCACTTCCGGCACATCGAAGCGTTCGAGCTCCTGACCACTTGCCGTTGTCAGACGGCAGAATGTGCCACGACGCAGCCAGTAAAAGAACTCAACGTCACGTCCAAGCAGGGAGCAAAGAGCCTGCTGGTAAACTTCAACACCACCCCAAGCCTGCTCGTGAATTGTGGAATGCGTGCACATCAGCACCCGCAGACGGCGGCGACGCTCAACCGGGAGGATGTCAGCAGCCTTGCGGCGGCCAAAATCAGCCCCCGTAATATCACGCATTTTCTCGAGACGATGCTCGTACAGATGATGCGCCAGTACTGACTTCTGGGACGCCTGCGCCGCTTTGCGGCGTGTGTTCTTGTTGTTCAGGATACGGGCGACGGCATCCACGACGCCATCGGGATCACGCGCAAGGCTAATTCCTTCGACCGTATCGAAATGCTCGCTGCCCATGCTTTCAGGCGCTTCGACCACCTGTGCCGTACCGCCCAAAGCCAACTCGAAAAAGCGTGGTCCCGGCGCCGTCGCCTGACTGACATCGCCATGGCTAGCATAATCGCGGAACATCGTCAGAGTAACGGCGCTGACATTCGCAAAATCAATGAAGGCTTCGTGGCTGATCGGCCGCTGGATCGCAAGTGCAGCAAGATCTGCGGGCAGCGGTGGCAGGTACTCGTTACCCGGGCAAACAAGCTTCAGTCTGGCATCCGGGAAGGCCGCAATCACGCGCCGCAGTGTCTGGACGCGGTTCGGCCACATCGTGCCAGCAAAGAAAATATCATATTCCAGCTCTGCGGCGGAGAGAACCTTGCGCTCATGAATGGAACGACTGGCCGCCAGAGGAAGATAGTGCCCCTTGCCATGGTAGTATTCGGCGCAGGACGGATCATTCGTAAAGACGAAGTCAAAAAGGCCGGCATTCTCAACATTAAAGTCCCGCATGAACGGGTCTTCAAAGGTCCAGAGAATTAACGTCTTAAATGCAGGGCGAACGCGACGAATCAGTGGAAGATTGATCCGTTGTGCGTCCAGACAGATCAGAACGTCATGCTCACCAGAGGCAGCAATACTGCCCAGGGACATATTGTCAGCGACAACAATCTGGTCATTGCCAAATAGAGATCGAGCAGCCCGTTCGACCGCCAGCGTAAGGTAGGAATTGGGATTGTGGGTATAATTTGTGTTGTAAATAACCGCCATCAATCTCCTGAGCGCAGAACGCCCACTCCCATCTCAAACTGACTTCATCAGTCTTCTGGACATGAGACCACAAGACCGCTGCCGTCACGATACTCTTAATTCTTACCTGAAGGTTTACAGCAACAAAAGCCCCTGACAAGAAAGAAGATCATTACATCTCAAATACAAAAAAGGGCCGCTTGCGCGGCCCTTTTCTAAAATCATGACAACATAGAGTTATCTGATTTTCAGTCTCTTCAGACGTCTGTAGTACGACGACGGATTGCCGCGCCCAGAATGTCACCCAGGGAAGCGCCCGAGTCAGAAGAACCGTATTCGTTGATCGCAGCCTTGTCTTCCTCGACCTCACGGCCGCGGATCGTCAGCGCAAGCTTACGGGAAGCACGGTCAACGGAAACAATCTTCGCATCAACCTTTTCGCCAACGGCGAAACGCTCCGGACGCTGCTCAGCCTTGTCACGAGCCAGCTCTGCACGACGGATGAAGCCGGTCAGCAGATCGTCGACCTTCACTTCGATACCGTTTGCCTGAACTGCCGTCACGACGCAGGTCACAACAGCACCCTTCTGGATGCGGGACAGGGTGTCGGCTGCCGGATCTTCCTGAAGCTGCTTGATGCCCAGGGAGATGCGCTCCT
>NZ_JBDOBO010000012.1:0-63059 GCF_047723935.1 Gluconobacter sp. | reverse complement strand
GAACCCACGACCCCAACCTTGGCAAGGTTGTGCTCTACCCCTGAGCTACACCCGCGTTCCGTGGGCGGTGTTATTACTGAACTTACGAAGACATGCAAGAGAGAAAATGTACCCTCCAGTCAATTTTTCAGCCCGCGCCGTTTCTTGCGAAGAAGAAGCCTGATCTTCTGACGAGATCAGAGGCGTTCCCACGAAAGCGCCCTTGCACACAGGGCCATCAGGCCCGATCTTCAACGGAACTAGATTTTCCCAGCAGGATGGCTTCCATTCCATGAGCAGCACTTTTGACGAACATCTGATTGGCCAGTCCCCGTCTTCAGGCAAGGCCGCATACATCGTCGAAGCAGATCAGACGACGTTCATGGCGGACGTTGTTGAGGCCAGCCAGCAGATCCCGGTTCTGGTGGATTTCTGGGCCCCCTGGTGCGGCCCCTGCAAACAGCTGACGCCCGTTCTGGAAAAGATCGTCCATGCCGCCAACGGACGGGTTCGTCTGGTCAAGGTCGATGTAGAGGCCAACAAGTCCCTCGCCGCTCAACTGGCTCAGATGGGGCTTCCGCTTCAATCCATTCCCGTCGTGGTCGCGTTCTGGAAGGGGCAGGTTCTGGATCTTTTCCAAGGTGTGCAGCCAGAAAGTGAAATCCGCCACTTCGTCGAATCGCTTTTGAAAGCTGCTGGCGGCACGATGCCCGCAGCAGATATTCTGGCCGCAGCCAAGACAGCCCTTGCCGAAAACCAGCCCGCAGAAGCTGTCGGCCTCTACGCGCAGGTTCTCGATGCAGAACCTGAAAACCCTGAAGCATGGGGCGGGATGCTGCGTGCACTTCTGGCCCTTGATGAGTTGGAAGGGGCAGAAGAAGCGTCCAGCCAGATCCCTGCCAAGCTTGATAACCATCCTGAAATCACAGGCGCGCGCGCAGCACTAGCCCTCAAGAAAGAAGGTGCAGCAGCGGTTTCCGAACTGGATACTCTCAAACAACAAGCCGCGGTCTCACCTGCTGACTTCGATATCCAGCTCAAACTAGCTGGCGCGCTCAATGCTGCGGGAAATCGCACGGATGCTGCGGATGTCCTGTTGGGCATTATCCGTCAGGACCGTGACTGGAATGAAGGCGCTGCCAAAACGGAACTACTGCGTTTCTTCGAAGCATGGGGCCATACGGACCCTGTAACGCTTGCTGCGCGTCGCAAGCTGTCTTCTCTGCTGTTCTCATAAGCCCATGACGAATACGCCCGACACCTTCCTGGATCTCAATGATATCCCGCGCAGGGTTCCAGCTCTTGCGGACCTTACTCTTGCGGATATTCCTCCGCGGGTCGGGCTTTTTCCACTGTCTGGAGCCATGATCCTGCCGGGAGGGCATCTGCCTCTGACGGTCTTTGAACCGCGCTATGTCGCCCTTCTGGAAGATGCTCTCGCGGGGCGCCGACTCATCGGGATGATACAGCCACAGGAAGAAGACGAAACGGATCCCCTTCCCGTCCTGCATAACATTGGGACACTTGGTCGAATCACCAGTTTCACAGAACACTCTGACGGTACATTTTCCATCACGCTTCTGGGCATCACTCGTTTCAGACTGCTGATGGAAGGTTTGACACAACGGGGCTGGAGAGAAGGCACTATCGACGCCTCACCTTTCTTTTCAGACCTGCTGGAAAGCGACCCTTCCCCGATCAATCGGGCGCGTCTGCTAAGCCGTTTGAAAAGCTATCTGACAGCACATCAGCTACAGACGGACTGGTCTTTGCTTGATGAAATGGATGATGACATGCTGCTCGTCATTCTGCCGATGCTTGTTCCGTTCAGTTCTGAGCAGAAACAGGCTCTTCTTGAAGCAAGTACACTGGATGACCGCGCCGGGGTCTTGCTGGATCTTCTGGCAAAAGGCATGGAATGACCATGAACACTGAACTTGACCCTCGCCTCCTGTCCCTGCTGGTTTGCCCCCTCACCAAAGGGCCGCTCACCTATGACCGTGACACGCAGGAACTTATCAGCCCCCGCGCGAAGCTGGCATTTCCAATCCGGGATGGCATCCCCATTATGTTGCCGGAAGAAGCGCGCTCTCTCTGACGGAGGCCGCTCTTCAGACCCGATGCAATGCAGGAAGATCGTTCTGAACCTTGAAGTTCATGACGATCTTCATCAACTGGGCGGCATCCCCCACCAACTCCTGACTGGAGTTGCTCATCTGCCTCACGATCGCCGCGTTGGTCTTGGTCACGGCTTCAAGCTGTGTCGTACTGGTGTTGATATCCATGATCCGCTGCGCCTGAGCCTCTGCACCTGAGGCAATTTGTCCCACAGCTTTCCCCAGTCGATTCACGGATGCGCTGATATTACCAAGCGCAGCCCCCGTCTCGTCGACCATCGTCACGCCACGCTCCACGTCTTCCATACTGCTGCTGATCAATTCCTTGATCTCACGGGCGGCTGTCGTAGACCTTTGGGAAAGCGCACGTATCTCTTGAGCAACAACAGCAAAACCTCGCCCCGCATCGCCGGCACGTGCCGCTTCTACGCCTGCGTTCAAAGCCAGAAGATTTGTCTGAAAGGCGATCTCATCAATAACGCCAATAATCTGGACAATCCGTGTGGATGATTCCGAGATCTTGGCCATTGCTTCAACTGTCCGAGCAACAACTCCCGTACTTTGCCCTGTTTCATGGCAGCAGGCTTCGACCGTCTCATCTGCCTGGCGCGCTTCCTCAGCCACTTCCTTTACGGACGTCGTCAACTGGGTAATGTTGCGCGATACGGTGCCCAAGGCGTCAACCTGCTCCGCAATACGACAGGCAATGTCTTCGGATGAACTGCTGATCGTTCGGGCCCGGTGCTCCACCACACCAGACGTGGAACGTACCCCCTGCACAATCCGCCCCAGTCCACTGCAGGCGCGCTGGAATGCCCCGCTCATCCGCGCTGCCTGACTGGCGAGCTCAGGATCAATGTCCTGCACAAGATCTCCTTCCGCCATGCGGTCCAGCGAATCTGCAAGTGCTTCGGAAAGAGCGGACAGGCTTTCGTTGCGCTCTTTCTCGGCGCGCGAACGCTCCTGCCCGTCCAGATTCAGAGTGTATGTCTCAAGGCCAAGTTCCATATCCAGAAACGCGGCTTTGACCAAAAGCCCGACCCGCGCGGCAACATCCTGACTGGTCAGAGCAGATCGGCGTTTACCGAACAATCTCGCGAAAAAACCGTGTTTCTGGTCTGGCCAGGCCTCCTGAATAACACCTGCGACAATACCTTCGACCAGCAGCCCGTAACTGCCGATATACCATTGTGGATCCAGGCCAATACGGGCGTGGGTATTCCCAATCGCACGCGTACTCTGGACATAGTCGGGGCCAAAATCACCCTCGAGAATACGGCTCCAGTGTTTTTCCTGCTGTGTGCGGGCTGTATTCTGCTGGGAGGAGCTCGAGAAAAAACGTGCCAGTTCCGGTGTCTCGTCCACTCGGCGATAAAACCGATCAAGCGCGGGGGGCAAGATCCGGCGGATCTGTTGGCCAATTCGGGATATCAGGGCTTTTTCGCTGGCCCCAATTCCTAAAAAGGCAAGGCGCTCTTTAATATCTGCCGCGACCTGCTCGGTCATTTCTGGTCTCCAAGACGTCAACTCGGCCCACTGGTAAGGACTGCCTCCGCCCTACCACGCCAATAGTTACGCAATCATGAAGACCAGACCGTCAGATGGCCTCGCTGTCCTTAATTCCCGCTATTCTTCCCGTATGACACTTCCGTATCCGGCACGGCAGGGCGCGGGGTGATATCGGCTGTATTGCCACCTACACCACTCGTCCCAAAGGTCATTCCTTCAGAGGACGGAGCTCTGCTTTCCCGGGGACGGTTTTCCTCGCTCATTCCACCCGGCGGCATCGGCATAACGGGGGCATCATCCGCATAGGATACGCCGCTTGGATGCGAGCGACGATGAGAGGTTCTATCCGGAGCGGCTCCCGGCGGGGGAAGTGCGGTCATATCCGCAGCCGGTCCGTCAAACATTGAACCAACACCACATCCCGTCAGGGACAGGCAGGACACCATCAGGGAAAGAGAAAGCCACCGCATAAGCTGACATTACCATTTCCTTGCGGTTGACGCATCCCCATCTCAAGTGGGACACAGCGCTGCCTGAAGCTGCTTCATGCTCTCACAGTCGAGGACGTTTTTTGATGTTTGAAGGCCGGATTACTTCTGCCGCTACGCTGCGACGGGCCTGGTGGGACAGTCTCTTTGTGGACCATTCCATCTTTCGCCTCGGCTGGACAAATCTTGCGGAAGTCGTTCCTGGCAAGGTGTGGCGCTGCAACCACCCAACACCGTCACGTCTGCGCAGACTAACAAGGCAGCTTCACCTCAAGACGCTCGTAAACCTGCGCGGGCATCGCAAATGTGGGTCAGACGCTCTTTCTCGCAGCACAAGCGAGAAGCTGGGTCTGACGCATCTAGATATGGCGTTTGAGAGCCGGGGCGCACCCCACAAGGATCGCATCCTGCGCTTTCATGCCATGTATCAGACCCTTCAGTTTCCAATGCTGATGCACTGCAAGTCAGGCGCTGACCGCGCAGGACTGGCTTCGGGGCTGGTTGTGATGTTTGAGGGGGGAACGGCAACAGACGCTCTCAGGCAACTGCACTGGCGCTTTGGACATTTCAACCGGTCCCGCACGGGCATTCTGGATGCATTTTTCCTGCGCTACCGTGCTGAAGCCGAAGGGCGTCTTTCCTTCATGGACTGGCTTCAAACCGAATACGATGAAGACCGTCTGCGGGCCGATTTCAAAGCGGGCAAGATTTCGTCCTTCCTAAACGATAGCGTCCTGCGCCGCGAATAGGCCCTGGCTTATTCTTCTGCCGGGCCGAGGCTGCGGATAAGGTCCAGCATCCGCTTGCGCACGGAAGGATCTGGAATGCGATAATAGGATCGCACCAGATCAACCGTTTCACGACGGCTGAAAAGCGCCGCTTCATCGGCTGGGAGATCAAACAGGCGAGGCGGTTGAACCGTTTTACGGGGCGGACCGCCGAAAGTGGCCTGCGTTTCTGCAAAACCTGTCGTGACCGAAGGCTGAAGGGGAACAGGTGCCGTCTTAGGCGCCGCATCCTGCATATCATCGAAGAAAAAACCGATCGGCACATCCAGAACACGCGCCAGATCGTAAAGACGGCTTGCCCCTACGCGGTTGGCACCACGTTCATATTTCTGGATCTGCTGGAACGTAAGTCCCAGCGCCTCTCCAAGCTTTTCCTGCGAAAGCCCCATCAGCGTGCGTCGCAGCCGAATGCGGTTTCCGACATGCACATCGACCGGGCCAGCAGCCGAAGCACTTTTTGGCTCGGCCTTAACGTGACCCGTAGACATGATGATCCTCCCCAGAGACCAAGAGAAGGTAAATAAAACAACCTTAGATTGTCAATATTAACCTTTTTGACGCATTACAACCCGCTCTCTCTTTCGGCGAACCGTTGGCCAGAGTGAGAGCAAGATGCACAGTATCGACAGAGACAGAGGAATGGCGCGTCCATACCGGGAGAATATCGTTGGTGAGAGGGGTGACGGAATATCACTCACAATGACATCTGCCCTGCCCCAACCCAGACGAGCCGTTTCGCGTCCGGCCGCATCATAAATCGCAGAAATGCCAGTGTTGTTAGCAAAGACAACGGGAAGACCTTCTTCCACCGCCCGCAGACGGCCCGTGGCAAGGTGCTGACGTGGGCCAGCACTATTGCCGAACCAGGCGTCATTAGAAATGGTGACCAGCCAGTCAGGCCGATCATGCCGTGCAACGACAGACCCGGAAAAAATGATCTCGTAGCAAACCATTGGACCGACGCGGCCAATATCGGGAAGATCCCATGTCCTGAGACCAGGCCCCGGCGTCAGAACTCCTGGAAGCACGTTGAAGGGAATGATCCAGGGCTGGTACTCCCCAAATGGCACCAGACGGCTCTTGTCGTAGATGGACGTAATCTTGCCATCCTGATCCACCAGTTCGAGGCTGTTGTACCAGTGGCCATTTTCTTCACGATCTGACCCGATCATTGCCGGAGCACCGCCGGCTGCATGGGCAATCACCTGCCGGGCCAGTTCATCCTCGTCGAGGAGCCCCGGAAAGCCGGATTCTGGCCAGATGACAACAACAGGCCGGTCATCGCCCATCAATCTGGCCTTCTGTGTTCCCTGAGCCGTCAGGCGGAGGTAGCGGCGAAAATTTTCGATGCTCTGCTGCCGGTTGATGATTTCATTTTCCGAGACATTCCCCTGAACCAGAACCGCACGCGGATTACTGATCGGCAACGGCGTCACTGTAGCAAGCCGCCAGTAGCCGCCACCGAGCCACAGCCCGCCGCACACTACAACACTCAGGACGGCAACACGTCCACGGAAAAGAGCCAGAGACGCCAAGACCAGTGCAAGCGTCAGACCATCGACACCCAGAATGGACGCAGGCTGGATCAGTGCATTGCCGACCAAACCGGGCAATTCCAGATCGCTGCCAAGCGGGTTCCAGGGAAAGCCTGAAAAAATCAGGACGCGCGCCATATCAACGACCGTCCAGCTTCCGGCGAACATCAGAATACGCCGCCATCCCGCTGGCACAAGACGACAGAGAACTGCCGGAACAGCCATCAACGGGGCAATAATGAGCGCAACACCCGGAGCCGCGAACGGGATGACCCACCAGAACTGATGGATCCGCGTCAGAATGGCATTGGTCAGCCAATACAGGCCTGCCGTGTGAAACCCCATTCCGAACAGGAAGCCGCAAAGAGCAGCCTGCTTCCAGGATGCAGCATCCTCAGAGGCGCGATAGAGAACCAGCAGCCCGAGAGGCAGCACAAAAAGCGCATAAACAGGCGGAAGAGACAGGGCAGAAAACGCCCCTGCCAGCACCATCAGGCCGGCAAGTCGCCAGCCACGCACAGGGAGCGTCGAAATCATGAAGATGATTATCCGTTAGAAAAAACGGTCGGGCCACAGAGGCCCGAGCCGGAAATCAGTCCAGAGCGTCCCGAAGGCGGCGCTCGTAATGGCGGTAATATTTGTCCGCCAGAAGCTCACTCTTTACCAGAACAGCTACGTCCGTCGTGTTAAACTGCTCGTCCACGACAGCGCCGTCTCCAACATATCCCCCAAGGCGGAGATATCCTTTGATGAGCGGCGGCAGCTTGTTGAGGCAGGCCCGATAATCAAGCGTGTGCGGGTCCGTACGCAGCATTTCCACATAACGATCTGGCAGCGCACGAATTCTAAGAGCTGGAGGAGCCAGATGATTATGATGCAGATAGGTCAGTTGATCGGAGAGCGCGTCAGGATCTGTGCCCGGAAGGCTGCCGCAACCGAACAGCACGTCGATGCGGTGAAGAAAGATATAGGACGCAATGCCACGCCAGAGGAGCTGCATTGCAGAACGCCCACGATGTTCGCGGGCCACACAAGACCGGCCAACCTCAAGCAAACGCCCCGGAAATTCTGTCAGGGTCGAAATATCGTATTCGGAAGCCGTATAAAAACGGCCAATCTTCTCGGCAGCATCGGAACGTAGAAGGCGATAGGTTCCGACGACGCCTTCTGCACCAGAAGAAATGCTGTGGTCGATGACGAGAAGATGGTCAGCAACCTCGTCAAACTCATCCACATCCCGCTTTGTACGGAATGCGCGTTCGTCCGGGTGGGCGCCAAGTTCTTCGAAAAATACACGATACCGCAGGGCTTGAGCAGCATCCCGCTCAGCCTCGGTAACAGCGATGCGAACACCCAGAGAACCGCCCCGAAGCTCCTGAAAACCACCATCGCGGTTCAGAGCCAGCGTGGAGAGGGTCTCCATCTGCTTGAGTGTTTCTTCACTGCTGATGAGCGAATGGGCTGTCGGTGAGGTTTTTTCCTCGGCCGGATTGGTGCTCATGATCCGCTCTTGTTCCTGTTCTTGGCAACAGTCTGCTTCGGAGTTTCTTTTTCAAGACGATGACCGAAGAGTTCTATGCGGTGTGAGACGAGATCGAATCCGAGACGTTTTGCAATCTGCGTAAGCAGACGGACAGGTTCGTCATCTTCAAATTCGATGACACGGCCGCTGTCCACATCAATCAGATGGTAGTGATGGCCACTGTCGCTGGCCTCATACCGGGCACGCCCGCCACCGAAATCACGGCGTTCGAGAATCCCTTTTTCTTCCAGAAGACGCACGGTCCGATAAACCGTGGCAACGGAAATACGGCTGTCTATGGCGGATGCGCGCCGATAAAGCTCTTCTACGTCCGGATGGTCGCTGGCTTCAGACAGAACATGGGCAATGACCCGACGCTGTCCTGTCATCTTCAAACCATTTTCCACGCAGAGGCGTGCAATGGGAGAATCATCGACAACGACGGAACCTTCTGGCTTCCGACCTTGCGTGCGAGCGCGTCTGTCCGCGATTTTCATATCTACGACCATATCAGCGGCCTAGCCGAAAACCGGACCATTTGTCCAATCAGAGATGCAAATAAAAGAACCGGCTTCCTGCGGATGAAGATCAGGAAGCCGGGAAACATCCTCAGTCTTCGCGACGACGGCCGAGGCCGATCTTGCGTGCCAGGGAGGAACGATGGCTTGCGTAGTTCGGAGCAACCATCGGGTATTCCGGCGGCAGACCCCAACGCTCGCGGTATTCCTGCGGCGTCATGTTGTAGGCTGTCTTGAGGTGACGACGAAGCAGCTTCAGCTTCTTCCCGTCTTCAAGGCAGATGATGTAGTCAGGGAATACTGATTTGCGGGGCGGAACTGCTGGCACCGGCTTCTCAGCGGGAACCTCTTCCTGCACATCCACCGTTGCAAGCGAATCATGTACCGAGCGGATAAGACCCGGCAGCGCGTCGGCTCCGATGTCATGGCTGGATACGTAAGCGGTAACAATCTGGGCGGTCAGATGGCGCAGATCGAGGTCTGCAGTCTCATGCGGCATAGTGTAATAGTCCTTCATCCGGAAACGACGAGTTCCCTATCAGTAGAAGCCTCCTACCAGCAAGCAAAAACAAGGAAAAACTAGAATATGACAAAATATGAAACATTTCTTCTTGATGTAAGCAACAAGATCTGTCCGATGACGACTGTACATGTCCGCGCCCGTCTCGACACCATGACTTCCGGTCAAAAAATAAAAGTGATCGTTAAAGGCGAAGAACCCAGAAACAATGTAACTGCATCGGTACTATCACTTGGTCACAAAATAATAGAAAATTTGCCACATCAGGAAGACCTTGATCTTTACTGTCTTCTCATTCTGAAAGCGTAGAGACCAGAACCAGAGCATCGCTTCCATCACGATAGTAGCGACGTCGATGGCCAGCCTTTATGAACCCACACCGTTCATAAAGTTTTTTTGCTGCATTGTTACTTATTGATACTTCCAGAAATATTTTTCCTTTTGGAAGTATTTGCTCAACCAGAGATTTACCCAGACCAAGACGCCGAAACTGCGGTCGAACAGCCAATGTCAGGACTTCTGTTTCATCCATGATGGTTCTGGTCAGAATAAAGCCCGCAGGCTCTTTCCCCTTGAGAGCAACAAGAGCTTCTGTACCCGGAAGATCAAGAAGAGATGCGAAGGAGTCAGCGTCCCACACTTCTCCTCCCGCAAACGCCTCTTCATGAAGGGCTGCCAGTAACGGGGCACTTTCCACGCCCATGACTTGAAATATCGAATCCGGAAGAGACGGTATCATTGAGGTAAAGGGCGTAATCCAGCAGCGGGCGGTTTGGCTTCTGGAGGGTCGACATACAGAGGCATCAGTGGCCCCGAAGGCTGAATCTCGGCGGCCCGGACAATCCCAAGAGCATCCGGAGCTATACAGGCCACAACATTACATGGCCACGCTTCGCGCTCGGACACTGCATCCCCGGCAACAGACTCAAATGCAGATGCATCGAGAGCGTCGGCAGAAATCGCAAAAACCTCGCCCGTCGGCGGGTCCACAAAATACCGACCGCGTCTGGCAACACTAATACAGGTTACATCAGGCTGACCGAGCGTAGCCCGAATGGCAGCCCCTAGAGTGACGCCAATTGTCGGGCATCCCCATCCTGCGGCCAGACCTGCGGCAAGAGAGAGTGACGCTCTTAAGCCGGTGAAAGACCCTGGGCCGATTACAGCAACAACCCTGTCAGGCGAGCCAGACCAACCACCAGCTTCGAGAACAGTCCGTAGTACCGGAGCAAAGTGCTCGGAAGCACCCCTCCCCGCCAAATGCTGTTCAGCAACGATACGACCGTCTTCGACGAGCGCTACAAGATTGGTCGATCCCGTTCCGGCACCTGCGCCGTTAAAAACAACGGTCCTCACAGGCACAGACATGCCTCGCCGAAGTCGAGACGTGGCGCACGGGGTTCTGCATGATCCGGATGAGGCTCATTTTCAGCAGGGTAACCAAGTCCCACCAGAAAATTCGCCCGCCAACCCGAGGCTGTTAGCAGCGCGTCTTCCACCATAAACGCATCAAACCCGGACATCGGCATGGCTGCCAGTCCGAGCATCCGTGCCGCCAGAATAAGATAACCGCCTTCCAGCGTGCCGTTCCGGAAAGCCGTCTCTTCCGAAAGCCCGACATCCGCCGCAAACCAGTCCCGCAGACCTTCCTCTGCACCCAGACGTGGCAAAGCCTCGAAGAACAGAGGATCATGGCAGACAACGGTCAGAACCGGTGCCGCCATGGCGCGAGCGACATTTCCCGGTGAAAGGGCCGGGCGCAGGCGCTCTTTGGCATCCTGCGTTGTCAGGAACACAAAGCGTCCCGGAGAGCAGTTGCCCGACGTGGGGCCAAGCTTCACCAGATCGTAGAGGTGACGCAAAACATCTTCCCGGACCGGACGCGGGGAAAACGCACGCGGTGTTCGGGCCTGCGTGAAAAGGACTTCGGCTCCCGGCACGGGACCGGAAGCCAAATCGTCAGTCACGGGAAGAGACGTCTGGCCATCCATGGATCAGTCCTCAACCTGCTCAACGGACTGCACTTCCGGCACATAATGACGGAGCATGTTTTCAACACCATGCTTCAGCGTCGCGCGGGAAGACGGACAGCCGGAACAGGCGCCCTGCATCGTGAGGTAAACAATCCCGTCCCGGTAACCACGGAACGCGATGTCACCACCATCTCCGGCAACAGCGGGACGAACACGTGTGTCCAGCAGATCACGGATACGCGTCACGACATCCGCATCTTCCGGCGCGACGTCGTATTTCAGCGCTTCGTCATCACCGGCCAAAACAGGCTTTCCGCTTTCGAAAAACGTGGTCAGAGCGCTGAGAACAACAGGCTTGAGATCGCCCCAGCTGACGTCCTGCGCCTTGGTGATGGACACGAAGTCACTTCCCAGAAAGACGCGCTTGACGTCTGGCAGGGCAAAGAGGGCTTCAGCAAGCTCGGAGCGGCCTTCGGCAGCAGAAGCTTCGCCAAAATCAACCGTGCGCGTGTCATTCGTGACCGGTCGACCCGGAAGGAACTTCAGCGTGGCGGGATTCGGAGTATCTTCGGTTTCAATGAACATCGTCATCATGTCCTCAGTGGCCAGTCCGCACCTGACATGTGCCACTTCAGCCGCTGGCGCAAGGGTCTGGACCAACGTAGTCCCACTTCTTGTCTTTCAGCTCTGAGGACGGGCACCAATCGAAGGCTTGCGCGCTGGCGGCAACACAATCGTCGCACACAGACCTCCATAGCCCTTTTCAGCGTCTCCCCGTCCAAGCTTGAGATACCCACCTTCCCGGGCAATCTCGCGGGTTACGATGGCCAGGCCGAGCCCAATCCCACCTGTCTGCCGAGAGCGCGATCCTTCGAGCCGATAGAATGGCGCCAGAACCCGCTCGTATTCGCTCTCCGGAATGCCAGGGCCGTTGTCCTGAATGGAAATTTCTATGGCGCCGCCTTCCTGAACCCTGAGCGTTGCGAGGGCGTTTCCCCCGTAGTTCAGGGCGTTTTCAATCAGGTTGGACAGAACGCGTTTGATGGCCAGAGGGCGGACGTGAACCAGAGCACGGTCTGGCCCTTCATAACGCGCATCCTTGCCGTGATCTGCGTGGTCGTCGACCAGAGTCGCAAGAGTCGCGACGATGTTGATGGTGCGAGGTTTTTCCGGATCATCTGCGCCCGCGAGATAGGCAAGAATACCGTTAACCATCCCCTCCATCTCATCGAGATCCGACTCGATGGCCGCCTGCGCTTCTCCATCATTGAGGAATCCGCACCGGAGTCTCAGACGCGTCAGAGGCGTGCGGAGATCGTGTGAAACGGCAGCCAGAGCCTGCGTCCGGTCATTGATGAGGCTCTGAATACGGCGCTGCATGGCATTGATGGCCCGAGCAACCCCGCGAACTTCACGCGGGCCCCGTTCCGCCAACGGCACCCAGGTTTCGTTTGAGCCGATCTTGTCCGCTACAGAAGCCAGAGCCCGCAAGGGCATACTCAGCCCCCGGATCAGCATGGTTGCCGCGATCGCAACAGCACCTGCCGCAATTGCTGCGGAGGCTAGTCCGCGCGTAAAATGGTGGTGCCCCAGAAGACCGGGAACACGGAAATGAATGTATGTTCCGTCAGGAAGGCGTTCGGACCCAAGCACATCGGGTGTGCCTGTTCCTAGTGTGTAAAGATCAAGCTGGGCCTGCGCGAGGATGGGATCATCCTTGATCAAGCGGGCCGTGAGATCCCTCAGAACCGTAGGACGATATCCCGGCAGATGCGGCAGGGCCGTTGAGGGCTGCCACGCAACACTCAGTTCACTGCCTGACAGCATGACTGCCAGGAAGGAGCGCTGCGTCACAGGCGCGGCAGCGAGAACCCTCAGATCTGTACTGAGGGCTTCGCCAAGCTGCGCAATGCGCACGTCATCAACAATGTAGGTTTCAGCCTCGCCGTAAAAAACGGCGTTGGCGAGGAAGACCAGCGTGACCGCTACGGTCAGGACGACGCAAACGCGACCGACCAGCCCCAGCGGCCACAGCAGGATCCGATTCTGAATGTTCAGACCCGCTCAACCTCGGCCACGAAGATATATCCCAGCCCGCGAACCGTACGAATCAGCTGGTCCGCATCTGAACCCAGCTTGCGACGAAGTCGGCTGACGAGAACATCGATGCTACGATCAGACACATCGCCCAGACGGGTCCGGGACAATTCCAGCAAACGGTCACGTGCAATAACGCGCTGCGGGTTGTCGAGGAAGCTGGTCAGAAGGTCGTGTTCTGCACCTGAAATATCGACAGTCGCCCCACTCGGGTCTGTCAGTTCACGACGACGCAGGTCCAGCATCCAGCCTGCGAATTGCAGTCTTTCACGCCGCACCTTCTCCGGTGCCGCGCTTGGGCTGCCACGACGAAGCACTGCCCGAACGCGGGCCAGAAGCTCGCGCTGCCCGAAAGGCTTCGGCACATAGTCATCCGCGCCGGATTCGAGGCCGGTCACACGGTCGCGTTCTTCACCACGGGCAGAAACCATGATGATGGGAACCTGCGAGGGGGGCGTTTCGTCAACATGACTGGCCCCCTGGCCATTGCGCAGAGCACGGCACAGCTCAATGCCGTTCGTGCCTGGCAACATGATGTCAAGGATGATGAGATCAACCGGAGCCACTTCAAGAGCGGCCCACATCTCATCTCCACTTGCCACACCACGGGCGCGGAAACCGCCGCCCTGTAATGCGCGCAGAATGAGGGTCCGCATTCCTGCGTCATCTTCGACAACAAGGATACGGGCGGGAAGATCGGGATCGGAAAGATTTGGCACCATACTTTTCCATAATCGCAGCAGGGCAGATACCACAAGCAACAAATCTGGGCTGAAACTGTTCCCTTATCTTTAGCGCTCATGACGGAAAACATTTTCTAGCTTACAATACACGAAACGCAGGAACAGCCTATCTCGGTTCCTGCACTCGACCGGAGTCTCCCATGACAAGCGTTTCTCCCGGCGTCGTAACGGGCGCCGACTACCAAACTCTTCTTCAGGCGTGCAGGGACGGCGGGTATGCCCTTCCGGCCATCAATGTCGTTGGCACCAACAGCGTGAACGCCGTTCTGGAAGCGGCTGCAGCCAATGGCTCGGACGTCATTATCCAGGTTTCAAACGGTGGGGCACGCTTCTTTGCTGGCGAAGGCCTGCCGGATGCCCATCGCGCCCGCGTTCTTGGCGCAGCATCGATGGCCCATCACGTCCATCTGCTGGCCAAGGAGTACGGAATCGCCGTCATCCTCCACACCGATCACGCTGATCGCAAGCTGATTCCCTGGCTTGAGGACCTGATTTCCCTAAGTGAAGCAGAGTTCAAGACTACCGGACGCCCGCTCTTCTCATCCCACATGCTCGATCTTTCGGCCGAGACACTGGATGATAATCTCGCCCTTTCGGAAAAGCTTCTGACGCGCCTCGCCCCTCTGGGCATGGGCCTGGAAATCGAGCTTGGCGTCACAGGCGGTGAAGAAGATGGCGTCGGCCATGATCTGGAAGAAGGTGCGGACAATGCGCATCTCTATACCCAGCCGGAAGACGTGCTGAGAGCCTGGGAACTGCTCTCGCCTATTGGCATGGTCTCCATCGCCGCGTCTTTCGGCAACGTTCATGGCGTCTACAAGCCAGGCAACGTCAAACTTCGACCAGAAATCCTGAAAAATTCTCAGGACGTCGTGCAGAAAGCCACAGGAAGCGGGCCCAAGCCCCTCCCGCTGGTCTTCCATGGTGGATCAGGGTCAAGCCTGGAAGAAATCCGGGATGCCGTGTCCTACGGGACGTTCAAGATGAACCTGGATACGGACATCCAGTTCGCATTTGCTCATGGCGTGGGCTCTTATGTGAGCACGCATCCGGTCGCTTTCCAGCACCAGATTGATCCCGCCACAGACAAACCCATGAAGTCCTTCTACGACCCTCGCAAATGGCTGCGTGCGGGTGAGAAGTCTATCGTGGAGCGGATGAGCGAGGCTTTTGAAATCCTCGGCTCCAAAGGTCAGTCCATCGCTCGGAGCTGAAACAGCTCCCAGCGATAGCGCCGGGTCTCAGGGACCCGGCGTTGCCGAGGCAAGCTTCGTCTTGGTCACGTCCTGCGCTGCGGGGACAACCTCTTCCCAGCCTCCGCCAAGCGCATTGTAGAGACGCGCCAGATTGGTCGCGACAGTCGCATCACTGTCAGCAAGACTCATTTCAGCGGATTGCAGCTGACCCTGCGCGTTCAGCACGTTCAGATAGTTTGTCAGACCACTGCGATACTGGCTCTGGGCCAACTGGAGCGCCTTGCGGTTGTCGTTCACAGCCCGCTCAAGCCCCTGATGGCGGAGCTGCTCATCACGGTAAGCGATCAGAGCGTTATCCACATCATGCCACGCCTGGATGACCGTCTGCTGATAGGAAATTGCCGCAGCTTTCTGGGCATATTTCTTCAGCTCAAGCTGGCCGCGCAGACGTCCTCCCTGAAAAATCGGTAAGGAAATGGATGGGCCAACGTTCCAGGCCCGCGCATTCCAGAATCCGAGATCGCGAAATGACAGGGTCTGGAATCCGAAGTCTGCATTGATGGTAATCTTCGGATAAAAATCGGCCGTTGCTTCACCCACTTCTGCCACAGAAGCACGGAGCTTGGCTTCAGCTTCCCGGATATCCGGGCGGCGATGCGCCAGTTCAGACGGCAGTCCGACAGGAACGACAGGCGGCACAACAGGGATACCTGCGTCCTTCTCCAGTTCAGCATTCAGGCTGCCCGGAGGCGCACCGAGCAGCAGCGCCAGTGCATTTTCTTCCTGCGCCACACCTTGCTGAAGCTGAGCAGCCTGCGCTTCGGTGTCATGTTGCCGGGCCTGCGCGGAATCGACATCCACTTCCGTGACCAGACCACTGCGATAGCGGCTCTGGGAAATATCCACGATCTGCTTCAGCGTACCGAGATTGTCCTGAAGAACCTTCAGGCGCTTCTGGTCCCCGCGGAGCGTCATGTATCCACGCGCCATATCGGCCTGCTGGGCAATCAGGACCGAGCGGCGCTCTTCGTCCGTGGCTTGAAGGTCTGCTTTGGCAGCATCGTACTGGTGGGCCACCCGGCCCCAGAGATCGATTTCGTAGCTGGCATCAATGGATGTCTTCCACTGGTTCAGCAGAGGGATCGTGGCCCCGCTGGCTGCACCACTGAGAATGCTACTGCCCTGATCTCCCAGAAGCCCGTTGTCGGACTTGGCAATATTACCGCCCACACGCTGGATGATTTCCTGCATCTGCTTCGTGCTGAACTGACTGCGTGTATAGGAACCGGATGCACTCAAGCCTGGGAAACGCTCGGCTCCAGCCATCATGAGCTGCGCACGGCTCTGCGCCAGATTAGCCGTCGCGAGGCGGAAGGACAGGTTCTGCTGCACCAGACGGTCTTCCAATGAGACCAGTTCCGGATCATTGAAGACCGTCCACCATTTGCTGGCTGCTTCCGCGTCACTCGTCACGCTCTTAGGGGCCCCTGTCATGTGATCGGCATAGTGCGCCGGAGACCAGGGATGAGGCTCATGATATTCCGGTCCGACCCGCAGGCAGCCAGAAAGAGCAACAAGGGCGCAGCCAGACAGCAGCGCGCGGGATAGAAAGGCTGCGCTCACAAAGAAACTCCTGAAACGGAAATGATCTTGCGGTGACCGACCAGTTCGGTCAGCATATTGGAGACGGTATTTTTTCCGCAAAAGGACCTTGCCCCCTCATGACCAGCACGCCGACTGACCGCCCCGAGAGTATGCCTGACGAGGCCAGTGCATCTCTGTGCCAGCTGCGCGCCAAACGCGAGCAGATTTTGCAGGGAGCGGAAAAAGTCTTTCTCGCAAGCGGGTATGAAGGCGCGTCCATGTCGCAGATTGCGCGGGAGGCCGGTGTTTCGAAGGGCACGCTCTACAATCACTTCGATGGTAAGGCGTCGCTCTTCTCCGCATTTTTCGAAGAACGCAGCAAAACCAAGCTGGCGGCCATTGAAGCTATTTCCCGGGAGGACGGGCAGGACATTCATACGAGTCTGCGCCGCCTGACGGAAACTGCCATCAAAATGATGCTCCACTCGACGTCCATGGACCTGTATCGCATCATCGTCGGCGAAGCCGGAAAATTCCCGAACCTTGCCGACGCCTTCTGGCGCTATGGCTTTGGACGAACCCTGTACAACCTTTCCGACTGGCTCCGCCGCCGCAGCGATGCAGGCGAACTCCAGATCGACGACCCGGATTTCGCTGCCGAGCAGTTGATGATCCTGTGTCAGGCCCGCATCGTACATCGCCGTCGGCTCATGCTGCCTGTCGATGACAGCCCGGAGGCCATCAGCCGACTGGCCAACATTACGGCAGATTCTTTCATGAAGATCTACGGCCCGCATCATCAGTGACCCCCCGCCGGCTTCGCTTTCTTCGTGTTGTTCGGTGACAGAAGGAAGCAGAGCGGAACAACGAACATCGCGATGATGCCAATCCAGCGGAACACTTCGTTGTAAGCCAACATTGAGATCTGGGACGTGAAGTCCATGAACAGACGATGGATTGCGAAAGTATGCGCAGCTGCGGGGGTCAGACCATGCGCTTCCCCAACGGTCTGCGCATGGTTGATATAGTTCGTGAACTCCTGCCGCCCGGGCGTCATATTATCGGCCACATAACCCTGGTGCCGCTGACGGGTCTCAATAATTGCCGCAGTTGCCAGCGAGATGGCCATCGACCCCACATAGTTTCGCGCCATACTGAACAGGGCTGATGCGTCCGAGTTCAGCTCACGTGGCAGCGTCGAATACGCGATCGTTGAAATCGGCACAAAAAGGAAAGCCAGAGACGCGGTCTGACTGATTCGATAAAACATCAGGTGTTTGAAATCGATTGCCGCGTACAGATGGGCAGCCTGGAACATCGCCATGCCCATACAGAAAAACCCGAAAGCAATCAGATACCTCAGTTGAATGACCTTCATGAGGCGGCCAACAATCGGTATCAGGCAAATTACCGCGACCCCACCTGGTGCAAGCAGCAGACCAGACGTGGTTGCCGTATAACCAAGCACCTGCTGCGCAAATTGCGGAACGATAATGGCAGACGCGTAGAGGGTCGCCCCCACCATGGAAATCAGGAACATGCCGGTTGCAAAGTTGCGGTCCTTCAGAACCGTCAGCTTCACCAGCGGGTCCTTGGCATAGCAGAGCCACACGATCGCACCGAGCACACCGATCACACCCAGAACAGCCATGGTGATGATGAAGTTCGAGCCGAACCAGTCATCGTCTTCGCCACGGTCGACCATGACCTCAAGGCAGCCCAGCCCCAGCGTAATGAGACTGATGCCGATTACGTCAATCTTTTCGCGTTTTTTCTTCTCCCATGGCGGATCTTCCACAAAGGCCGTAACCGCCATGACCGTCAAAATACCAAAGGGAACGTTGACGAAGAAAATCCAGCGCCAGGAGAAGTTGTCCGTCAGATAGCCACCCAGCATCGGACCGAGAACCGGGCCAACGATGGTTGCAATGGCCGTCATGCCGAAGGCTGCACCACGTTTTTCGGGCGGGAAAGTATCCAGAATGATGGACTGCTGACTTGGTTGCAGACCACCACCGAAGAAGCCCTGCATCAGTCGGAAGACCACCAGCATGGGCAGCGATGTCGCCAGACCGCACAGGAAGGACGAGACGGTGAACATCGCAATACAGATGAGGAAGTACCGCTTGCGCCCGAACAGGCGTGAGAGCCAGCCGGAAATCGTCAGAACGATACCGTTTGCCACCAGATAGGACGTCAGCGCCCAGGTGGCATCGTCATAGGAACTGCCGAGCGATCCCGCGATATGCGGTAGCGCCACGTTGACGATGGTGGTGTCCAGCACCTCCATGAAGGCCGCCAGCGTGACCGTGACGGCCACAAGCCACGGATTGTGACTGGGTTTCCAGTCCTGATGCCCGGCAGTATCGCTCATTTCACATAGACCGTAGGAACGACGGAAAGACCAAGAGCGAGTGGCAGCTGCGGATCAAGACCGCTGTCGATCAGGATCTTCACCGGAATACGCTGCACAGTTTTCACGAAGTTGCCTGTCGCATTTTCTGGCGGGAAGGTGCTGAAGGATTCACCGGAGCCAAGCTGAATGGAATCCACGTGGCCCTGCAGTTTAAGCTGTGGGTACGCGTCAACTTCGATGTCCACTTTCTGACCCGGACGCATGTGGGTCAGCTGTGTTTCCTTGTAGTTGGCCACAACCCAGACTTCTGGCTGGACGATCGTGAACATCTGCTGGCCGGTCTGGACGAAGTTGCCACGCTCGACACTACGCTGGGACACCCAACCATCATGAGGGGCGCGAACCTGCGTCCATTCCATGTTGAGCTCAGCCTGTTCCAGGGATGCCTGGGCAGACTTCAGATTGGCTTCTTCCTGCGAGACGCGGGCATCCGCATTCGCGACATTGGCCTTCACCGGCTCAGCCTGCGTCAACTGACCCTGCGCCTGCATGACACGGGCTCTGGCTTCTTCAAGAGCTGCACGAGCGTAGTCAATGTCCTGCTGGGACGTTGCGGCACGTGAAACACTGCGCTGGCGCTTGTAATCTGCTTCAGCCTTCGTCAGCTGGGCCTGAGCGGCAGAAAGACTGCCCTGAGCCGTTACGAGCTGACCTGGGAAGTTCTTGTGCGCCACTTCAACCATCAGCTGATAGGCCTGCATGTTGGCCTGTGCCTGCTGGATTGACGCCTGTGCCTTGTGCAGGGATGCCGCGTAGTCGCGGTCATCAATGGTCAGCAGAAGATCACCGCGATGCACATACTGGTTATCGTTCACCAGCAGCTGCGTCACATACCCGTTCACGTGCGGCGCAATGGCGATCTTGCGACCGGCCGTATAGGCGTCGTCCGTCTCGATGTTATTGCGGGTCAGGAAGAGGTATGAACCAATCCCCACCAGCACCAGAACAACCAGACAGATCAGAAGCACCCGTACAAGGGGATTACGCTTTTTCTGCGGTTTTCCGGACGCTCCGGACTGCTGTTCGGCCTGCGCTTGGTCGCCCTGCGCCATATCGTCTCTCTCGCTTTAAACGGGTCTGTCCGAAGTGACCGGCTGAATGAAATGGCCTCTGAAAAGGCCGATTGACCGATCGGTTCGGTCATCCATGACATATTGTATGGCCGCCTTCAAGCCGGAAAAAACTGATGCGTTTCCTTTCAGGTGAAGAAGGTTTTTCCTTGCGCGCCCTCATCCGTAAGACGAAATTTTCTTATCCTGAGAGAGTACCTCAGCCGTCCTCTGACAGAGGACGGCTATCAGAACGTGGTCTTTATCTTTTTCAAACCGTCAATCAGGCGCTGACGTTCCTGCTCGGCTTGCTCCGTTGGTCCAAGACGCAGAATCCATGATGGATGAGCCAGACTCAGACGGTGCCGTCCCGTCTGTGCATCCTCACGCATGATCCCACGGAAATCTTTCAGTTGGGCGGAAGGCCCCTCCATGGCGCGCAAAGCTGTTGCCCCAAGCGTCACGACAAGCTGTGGCCGGATCAGGTCTATTTCCTGCCGTAGCCAGGGCTGACACGCCTGAATATGCTCCGCCCCAGGTGTTTGATGAATGCGCCGCCTGCCATGAGTACTGAAACGGAAATGCTTTACTGCATTCGTCATATAGAGGGAGTGGGGTTCAACGCCTGCTTCCGCCATACACTCCCTTAAAAGGGAGCCCGCAGGACCAACAAAAGGACGCCCGGCCAGATCTTCCTGATCGCCCGGCTGCTCTCCGACAATCATGACTTTTGCCGCCTCAGGCCCTTCCCCGACGACGGCCTGCGTAGCATGACAGTGAAGAGAGCAAGCCTGACAGGCCCGAATTTGCTGCGTCAGTTCTTCCAGACCACCTACTGAGGGCACGTCAGCCAGAACGGTTTTCTGGCGATTCTGGAGAGCCTGATGGAATTTGGGCGCAGGAAGAGCCTCCTGTGCCGCCATTTCGGCCACGCGTTTTTCCGCCTGCGCCACCAGATGGGGAATCAGGTTAGCCTCTGGCAGGTTATGCCAGTAACGCCGCGGCATTTCATTGCGCATCGCTTTCGTCCGGACACGGGCAGGATTGAAAGTCGAGGCGTAATAGGTCTGCCAGAGCTGATCCACGTCATCATCAAGCACCTGCTTTTCACAGGGCTCGAAAGAGCAATGTACCGTCTCGCCATCCCATCGCAAAGAGCCGCGCGGCGTCAGGATCATCCAGTCCATATCTGCGAAACGGCCCGCGAAAAAAGAAGAGACTTTTTCCAGCACATGATGGTCCGGCTCAAACCAGGAAAGAAAACGCCGCCGACCCGTCTCCGACGTTCCCTGCTCCCGGAAGCGCACGAAAGCCGTCATTTTATGGGCCGCCCGGCGAACCTGATGCACCATGCGACGCGCCTGCGCCACATCCTGATCTGTCACCACCGACAACAGGTTCGGATCACTCTGAAGACGCCAGAGCAGCCGGTAAGCTAATGCGAACCGCTCAGCACTGGAGTGGCAGAGAACATCTTTCAAAAGGGGCAGGCTCGATGCTTTGAGGCGAACATCCCGCACGACTTCGCCTTCAAACGTCTGATTTTCAGCCGCGTGAAACAGATCCAGATCGGCCTCAGGATAGCGCCAGAGGATCTGGTCCGGAGGAATGTCACGCTGAAGCGCCATTCTGGCCTTTTCGCGCCAGCCTTCAAACGCGCTGGTATCCGCGAGCCTGACGGTAACCGGCATTTACAGAAGCCGCATCTGCTGTGGAGCCGGCAGAAAAAGAGTCCGCAAATCCTGACGATCCGTCAGACGCGCGGGGCTCCATCCGGATGCCTTGACGAACGGACGCACCTTTTTAATGGAGACGTTCAGCCGCGCCAGATCTTCCAGACGGATTGTCGTGTGCTTTCGCGCAGACAGCAGCGCGGCAACGGTCCGAACCCCAAGCCCAGGGACCCGCAGCAGCATTTCTTTGGAGGCAAGATTCAGGTCCACTGGAAATTGCGCGCGGTTATCCAGAGCCCAGGCCAGCTTGGGATCAATCTCCAGATCCAGCATTCCATTGGGCCGTGATGCTGTCAGTTCGCCAAAATCAAAGCCATAGAACCGGAAGAGCCAGTCCGCCTGATACAGCCGGTGCTCCCGCTGTAACGGTGGGCTACGCACAGGCAGGATCGCTGAAGCATCTGGAATGGGGCTGAAGGCTGAATAGTAAACGCGGCGCAGGCCGTAAGACCCATAGAGACCCGAGCTACTGGCCAGAACATCCTGATCCGTCGCGGCATCTGCCCCGATGATCATCTGTGTACTCTGGCCGCCCGGTGAAAAGCGCCCTGCCCGTCTACCCGTATGTGTCTTCTCTTTGGCCGCATCAATCTTGAGACGCATGTCCCCCATCGCGCGGCGGATATTTCCGGCATCCTTCTCCGGCGCGTAATCCTTCAGGCCCGTTTCTGTCGGCATCTCGACGTTGATCGATAAGCGATCCGCATACAGGCCTGCTTCCTCCAGCAATTTGGGAGACGCATCCGGGATCGTCTTGAGATGGATATATCCGCGAAAACCATGCTTGAGCCGCAGGTCCCGCGCGACCTGCACAAGCTGCTCCATCGTATGATCGGACGACCGGATAATCCCCGACGACAGGAAAAGCCCCTCAATGCAGTTCCGACGGTAGAACTCCAGCGTCAGCCAGATCACTTCATCAGGCGTGAACTTCGCCCGCTCAACATTTGAGGACGAGCGGTTGATGCAATAGGCGCAGTCGTAAACGCAGAAATTGGTCAGCAGGATCTTGAGCAGCGAGATGCAACGCCCATCCGGCGTGTAAGCATGGCAGATCCCATTCCCGGTCGTGGAACCCAGACCGCCCGTTTTGGCAGAGTCCCGCCGCGTCGATCCACTGGATGCGCAGGACGCATCGTACTTTGCCGCATCGGACAGAATCGCAAGACGTTCAGACAGAGATTTCTTCATGCATTGTTCTTATTTCGTTCCTATCTATAAAATGCAAGAACTGCTTAAAATTTACCGGTTGTTTGCCTCTTTCCTGTCAAACCCTGTCACCGTTTTTTAAAGACGAAGATTCAGGTTCCCTTAACCATTCAAGGCCTATCGTGAAGGAGCAAAACTGCACCGACGGAGAATGTCTCGATGTCCATGTCAATCAATACAAATACAGCCGCCATGTCGGCTCTCCAGGTTCTGAACCAGACGACGGACCAGCTGAGCAAGACGCAGAACGCCGTGTCCACAGGCAAGAGTGTCAGCTCCGCCTCTGACAGCCCGGCCATTTACGCCATTTCCCAGACAATGAATTCCCAGATTTCGGCCCTGTCCGGCGTCTCAACCGGTCTTCAGTTTGCGGGACAGGTTCTCAGCACAGCCTCTTCTCAGGCTGGGTCCATTTCAAGCGTTCTGAGCAGCATGTCCGAGACGGTCACAAATGCTGCCAATAACGGTGAAGATCAGGACACCCTGAACACCCAGCTGAGCAGCTACCTGTCTCAGATCGACGTGGCCACGTCGAACTCGACCTTCCAAGGGGTAAACCTGCTGTCCGGCTCTACGAGCAGCAGCGTGAAATACACGCAGATTTCTGCTGCTCAGGACATCAATGGCAACCTGTTCACACTGAATGGTGCCGACGCCACCTCGACCGGTCTGGGCCTGCAAGGGCTGAGCACGGATATGAAGGGTGTCACGATCGACACGAGCGCAGTCACGGCTCTCGCAGGTTCTGGCGCGACCGCCACGACACTGACCCTGAAGAACCTATCTTCTGCTGACAGCAGCAATGCGACAGCATCAAACCCAGCCATCACCACGTCCTTCGTTCTGGACTCAAAGCCGGGTGATACCACTGACGGTGCTGCAACATCTGTCGGAACAGCCATTGCTTCTGGCCTGACAGACACTGCCACCTCCGTGGCAGTCAACAAGGATGGCACGCTGACAATCGCCGATGCCACATCCAAGAAGGCATCTGATGGTACGACGACGTACTCCCTGACCAATGGCGACACCATCACTGCCAAGGCTGATGCCAGTGGCAACATGACCTATAGCGCTGCCAAGGTTGGTGATCTGGATACCAACGGCAATGCGAAAGTTCTGACGCAGGTTGTGGACGTCAACGTCTCGAACGCCTCCACAACCAAGACCACAAGTGACCAGCTTTCAACGCTGGTGACGGCCCTGGGAAACGCCGGTTTCGGCGCCCAGATGGCAAACGACGGCAAGCTGACGATTGCCGGCGGCAATCTCGACGCAGCCGACGCAACAGCCACGACAGGCGCGTCGGTCAGCCTCACAGGGACGACAGGCGCTGCCACAGTAGCGACCACTTCCGGCACGGACGTTGTCCAACTTGCTGTTTCTGGCGCCATCAACAAGATGAGCCGCATTTCTTCCAGCATCGGTGTGGCTTCCAATACCGTTACACAGCTTCAGACGTCCAACAGCACGCTGTCTGATGCCCTGACGACGGGCGTGGGCGCCCTGACGGATGCTGATCTTGCAGCGGAAAGTGCCAAGCTTACGTCCCTGCAGACGAAGCAGCAATTGGCCATCCAGTCCCTCTCGATTGCGAATTCGCAGTCTTCCAACATCATGTCGCTCTTCCGCGGCTGATGATAGTGGGGCGCTGGTGAAAGCCAGCGCCCCTTTCTGGACTGTTCCAAAAGTTTCCCGTTTCCCGGGAGACTTTTGAAACAGTCCTTTTGTAAAGGAGCATCATGTCCGTGACCTATGGCATGTCACAATACCAGAACCAGTCCGGCACTTATCTTCCGCCACGGGAAGTGGAAGCCATGGCGTTCAGACACGTTAATGGGCTGCTTTCGGCGGCAAAAACACGCTCAGATCGGCAGGCCGCATTGTCTGCCAATCTCAAACTCTGGGGCATTCTGATGCAAGGGGTCCAGCGGACGGACTGCCCTTTGGATGCAATTCTGCGCAAAGACCTGACGACCGTTGGAACCTGGTCTATGCGATACGCCAATGTTGCACTGAACTCGGATACATCCCTTCAGGCTCTCATTGATATCAATATGGACATGATTGAAGGTCTATCAGCTTCTGCTGCCCCTTCCCCATATGCGGGACCCGCGGCATCAAACGAAACTCGCGCAGCTATTCAAATGGTCGGGTGAAAACTACTCCTCCCATGCCTTTGGCAGGACATGGGAGATTTTTTCATTCCTGACATACATTGCCTGTCAGGAATGACAGAGCATCATTTACGGTTATCGCTGCGGTCAACGTCCGGAATGACATGGTCCGGATCAAGCGTTACGGCCTTCACCGGACCATGGGCTTCAAACGTGACCTTCAAATCGCTGGTCTGCCGCCAGGCTTCCGTCGGGATACGGCGGTCCAGCGTTGTTCCGTCCTGATATTCGACGCGTAGAACAACAGGAAGAGGCAGGGTGCCGTAGTTCAGAACCTGCACAGACACAGGGTCCGTTCCTTTCTGCTCCACAGTTCCAACAGCGTAATCAGGCGCGGCGTTAGAGAAATACCATCCGCGCCAGAACCATGAGAGATCCTCACCGGCTTCGCTGCTCATCAAGCGAAAGAAATCCGATGGCGATGGGTGATGAAAAGCCCAAACGGCAATGTAGCGACGGAAGGCAGCGTCAAAACGCACAGGTCCGAGAATCTGCTCTCGCAGAAGCTTCAGCCCATAAGCTCCTTTGAAATAGACAACGCTATGGCGGTAAGTTTCGGAGACCTCGTCTGCCCCGGCCATCAGGTTTGGTGCTTTTGAATCCGTCAGGACAGGAACGATATCCTGCGCAGGATTGCCCGTTTTCGGAGCAAATTCCGGGTCGCGCTTTGGCGCGAATTCCCCGTTGTGGAAATGATCTGACGCATACGCATCGATAAAGGTGTTGAACCCTTCATCCATGAACGGATTACGCCGCTCATCAGAGCCCACAATCATCGGGAACCAGTCATGGCCCAACTCATGCGTCGTAATCCAGAAGAGCTCCGGGTCCCGGTCACTCATGCCGTCAAACACGATACCCGGATATTCCATTCCGGCTCCGTGCCCGCCCAGATTGACGGCATTTGGCCATGGATATTCGTACCACTGAGACGAAAAATACTCGATGGCGTGTTTGACGTATTCCGTTGATCGGTCCCATCCATGCGGGCCAATGCCTTCGCGGGGATAGACGGACATCGCCAACCGCGGAACCGGACGATAATTGGCCCAAGGCGCAACAGGCGGCAGGTTGATACGAGCAGCATCCCACAGAAAAGCTGGCGATGCCGTAAAGGCCACGTCGCGGCTATTGCGCATAACGTAATGCCAGGACACTTCCCCAGACTGCCTGAGATGGCTTTTGGGGTCTGTCACGTCATCAATGGTCCGGATCATGACGCGATTGTCGCTCTGCGCTGCCTGAGCCAGTCGCGCGCGTTCGGTTGTCGTCAGGGTCTGCTCCCGATTCAGGAGTGCCCCGGACCCGACGACCGTGAAGTTCCACGGAACAGTGACGGTGTAATCGAAGCTACCATATTCCAGATAAAACTCCTGCCCAAGATAGGGCAGAGTGTTCCATCCCGCGCGATCATCATACACGCTCAAACGCGGGTACCACTGAGCAATCTCGTAAATTTCACCCTCGCGAGATGGGGTGACAGCCGTGCGACCTCCCCACTCTCCCGGGACTGTATAGTGCCACTCGATTTTAATGACTGCGACGCCATGAGCATCAAGGGCTCGGGGCAGTCGAAGCTGCATCCGAGTGTCGGTAATCAGCGGCGTGACATCGACTTCATGGCCGCCCTGCACAATGGAAACACGCTCGATTTCCATGCCGGAAGTATGATGACCACCCGATGGGAATTTACCCCAGAACGAGGCCCGTGAGTCTGGGCGATAGAGGTTCTGCTCAAGCTGAACCCACAGAACGTCTAGCGTTTCCGGGCTGTTGTTGCTGTATGTGACGGTTTCGGCCCCATGCAGGACATGCGCCTGCGTGTCGATGCGGGATCGAATGACGTAATCCGTTCGGTTCTGCCAGTATTGTGGTCCGGGCAGACCAGAGCCCGAACGATAAACGTTCGGGGCATCAGGCAGTGTCAGCGGAGCAAAAACCGGAGCCGGGTCAGAGAGGGTTTTGGCCGAAAGAGCGGCCGGAACCAGCGCGCCTCCCAGAAGGGGTAAGAGAAAAAGGCGTACGCGCATCCGGGCTATGATCTCCGCTCTCGTTAGTTCCTACCCCGTTATAATATCACCTAGGCCGCCCAGATAAGATGCCAGATCAACTTTCAGAGGCATAAGATAGGCATTGTCGTTCTTTTCGCGCACCAGCGTCAGCATCTGGCGCGCAAGATGGACGTTCCCTTCAAGGGTATCGTCATAGTCTTTGGGGAACACCACATGGTTAACGCGCTCCCAGTATCGACGGGACCGTTCGCCCAAGACGGGTGAGACGCCCCAGAACACCGTATCGTCCTGCAACCAGTCCATAGAGAGCTGGAGCATGTGCAGATCAAACAGCGGTTGAGTAAAGAAACCGCAGGCCCCGGCGTCTTTTTTCCGGGCAATATCTTCCAGCTCCAGCCAGGGAGCCCGGCGGTAAGGGTCAAATACCGCGTAAACATCCAGATGCGGCACTTCCTTGCGATACCGCGCAATAATTTCCGCAGAAGTATTTGGATAGGAAACTCGATCACTTCCCGCAGGCAGTGGATCGCCTGCCACCACAAGCACGGATTTCAATTCTGGACGATCTGCACCCGGAAGAGGCGCTCCAGGAGCAATATCGATTGCGCGAATATGTGGAATCACATCCATGCCTGACCGACGGTTAACCTGTGCCGCAGCAGCATCGCTGCGCAGGTCGAAACGGATCAGGTCTGGAATATTCAGAAGGCCAACCTGCGGAAGCACTTTCTGTACCACCGCCACATCATCAAACAGAGCGTCTTCCGAGCGGGGAACCAGTTCAACAGAAACACGCATCAGAGGGCTTCACCCTTGCTTTGCCCTTGTGTAACGCGCGCAGCCTGAAGCGTATTGTGCAGGAGGCAGGCAATTGTCATTGGGCCAACGCCACCCGGAACAGGCGTAATATGGCCTGCAATCGGGAGCGCTTCCTCAAAAGCAACATCTCCCACAAGTCGTGTCCGGCCTTCAGGCGTCGGGACGCGCGTAATACCAACGTCAATGACGGTAGCGCCCGGTTTGATCCAGTCTCCGCGAACAAGCCCGTGCTTGCCAGTTGCCACAACCAGAATGTCTGCCTCACGTGCCAGTGCTCGTGTGTCCCGCGTATGGATATGCGCGACCGAGATCGTGCAGTTCTGCTTCAACAGAAGCTGCGCCATGGGCTTTCCAACCAGACTGGACGCCCCGATCACCACAGCATGCTTGCCCGTCATGTCCTTATGAACAGACTGTAAGAGCATAAGACATCCCAGCGGCGTGCAGGGGACGAGCCCGTCAATGCCCAGAGACAGGCGCCCGGCATTTACTTCACCCAGCCCGTCGACATCCTTATGCGGCGCGATCGCATTCGTCACGACAACCGGATCAATCTGGGGCGGCAACGGAAGCTGGACGAGAATACCGTGAATCTGCGGGTTCGCGTTCAACTGTGCAAGGAGCTCCAGAAGCTCTTCCTGCTTCGTGCTTTGCGGCAGCATATGCATGAAGGAACGCATGCCTGCACGGTGCGTCTGAATGGCTTTGTTCTTCACATAGACTTCAGATGCAGGATCATTGCCGACCAGAACGACTGCCAGACCCGGCACGGCATTGCCCTGCTCGATAAAGCTGGAAACTTCACGGCCGATACGGTCTGTCAGAGACCGGGCAATACCTTTGCCATCTATGAGTTTGCCGGCCAGTTCAGGGGGAAACGTGCTCATGGGCTCTCCGGATGGCAACAGGCTGCAGTTTCAGTTACGATTCAGGCTACAGCCCGCGTCGTGCGCAGGAAAAGGATGGTTTTATGTCCGAGGAAATACGCAAGAACTTCGCCAGTGACAATGTTACCCCCATCTGCCCTGAAGTCATGGCAGCCTTGCTGTCCGCCAATGAGGGCAGTGTTGGATCTTATGGAGCGGATGATCTTACCCAATCCCTGAACAAACGGTTTGGGGACATCTTCGAGACGGAAGTGGCTGTTTTCCCGATCGCGACGGGAACTGCTGCTAACAGTATCGCGCTTTCCGCTCTGGTCTCACCTTACGGAGCCGTGCTGTGCGACCAGAGCGCCCATATCAACACGGATGAAGGTGGCGCCCCGGAATTCTACATGCACGGCGCCAAGCTAGTCTGCATTCCATCCGCAGAAGGAAAGCTGGACCCGGCGACACTGCCTGCCGTTCTCAGAAATAATGAGGAAAGCGGCATTCTCAGCCCTGTTATTCAGGCCCTCTCACTCACGCAGGCTAACGAATGGGGACTTGTCTATAGTCTGGAGGAGCTGGTTGCACTGACGAGCATCGCACACGACCATGGCCTGAGCGTACATCTTGATGGCGCGCGCCTGGGGAATGCCGTGGCCCATCTTGGCTGCTCTCCAGCAGACGTGACGTGGAAAGCAGGTGTGGATGTTCTGAGCTTCGGGGGCACCAAGGCTGGCGCAATGGCGGCTGAAGCCGTGGTTTTTTTCCTCAATGACCGGACGCGTCCACTGGTTAAAGAGTTCCTGCGGCGCATCAAACGCAGTGGCAATCTGTGGTCCAAGCATCGTTTCCTGAGTGCGCAGCTTCACGCATTGCTGGAAAACGATGTGTGGCTCCGGAACGCTGCGCATGCCAACCAGATGGCCCAGCGCCTCGTCGATGGGCTTCGTCGCCATCCGGCGGCCCAGATGCCTTATGAGCGGCAGAGCAACGAGGTTTTCGTCATTCTGCCGGATCTGGTTTTGAAAGATCTGGAAGCCGTGGGCTACACATTCTACCGCTGGCCTACGCCGGAAGACGTCTCTGGCACACTGATCCGTCTGGTCACAAGTTACTACACCCGGCCAGAAGACGTAGACGCGCTGCTTGCAGAAATTGCAGCCTGAACCGGCCTTTACAGATCAGACGTTGATCCGAGCATTATTGTCCGGATCAACGGTTTTCTACTGACAACGATCAGCCAGCTTTGGATTTCAGGGCCGCATCAATTTCCAACGCCAGGCGCGCCATGGTGATGGCCCCATTCCGGCTTCCCGCACCACAGATGAAACGAGCCGGATGTGCAAAAACTGCATCCGGAACGCCCGAAATGGCCGCTAGCGCAGTTTTTTCCAGCCCACCCCAAGCTTCCGGCAAAGAAACGCGCTGCCCGAAATCGCCGCGCACAGGGGGAATGGCCTTCACGTTCCACTGCTCCGGGCCTGCTGGAGAGACAACATACACAACCGGAAGATCCCGCTCGAAAATGACCTTTTCGGTGGGCATTCCTGTTTCCATGACAAGGATGCGCTTGTCTTCCGCAGCCTCGTAAGCTTCCACAACGCGGTTAGCCGCCTTGAGGCTGGCCCGTACACGGTCAACCATATTGACCAGATGGGATGCGACGGCCGTTGCCGCATTCGCAAACCCTAAAGCTTCACGCTTTTTGGCTTCCTGCGCTCCGTAAAGCTCCGCAGTATCCCATGCTGGGCTGCACGCAGAAACAATGTCCGCAAGAGACAGCTTGCCCATCTTGGCTACACCATTGTCATCCTGATCAACAGGAATGATCAGGGACTTGTCGAGCGACTGCCAGATGGCGGCAACCATGTCCTCGGTCACCGGTGTCGTGACGATATTGCGGATGGCAGCGTGACCGTAGTCCTTCCACAACAGACCCGCAGCGCTATACGGCGTCCCGTCATCACGCAGGGGCTTGTCCTTCATGTGATGGTCATAGCGCCCAATGGACGGATCAAAGACACCGCCGACATCAAAAACGATATCGGCTTCTGCAATACGCTCCGGTGACCGGGTGCGCACAAACTGCAGGCGGTCGTCTGCGCCCTCACCGAGCACACGGCCACGCAGGCTGCCTTCCGGCGAAAGAGCGTAGTGAAGAATGGCATAACCCAGCGTCTCGTCGGCATGGAAATTGCCCGAATGGGTCAATGCCTTGACGGTTCTGGCTTCTTTTCCGAGACCAATTGGGGTGTGTTCTGACATCTGTACGGACCTGCTGACGGCAAAGGGGTGGTTTCTGATTGTGCCTTCTCATGCCGCACCCCCCAGCCCCAGACAACAAACTTCGTCAGAAACGTGCAGAAAATGCGTTGTTTTCCACTCCATCGAAACAGTGAATCACGCCGTCCATGCATTTCGATGGCGTTGTCATAATCCGTGCTATGTAAGGCCGAATGGAAACAAAGCTCCCCATTCCGCTCGCCGTTCTCGTCGGCATCCAGACCCCTGACGTCGATGACGTCGCACACGAAGCCAGCCTGGAAGAACTGGGGAGACTGGTTAAAACCCTTGGCTATGACGTCATCGGGTCCGTCTCGCAAAAGCGCGAAGGCACGGGTGCTGCCTCGCTCCTTGGTGCTGGCAAGCTGGAAGAGCTCGCAGACATTACCGGCGGCCGCGGGATCATCACACCGATGGTCAGGACCCCGATGACAAAGGCCCGCAAACGCTTTGAGGGCACCGTTGAAGCATCAGAGCCCGATGAAGAAGACTCAGATGGCCCCCGCAAGCCAGAATTCGTCATTGTTGACCACGAACTGACACCCAGTCAGATCCGCAATCTCGAACGCGCTACCGGCGCGCAGGTGCTGGATCGTACGGGTGTCATTGTTGAAATTTTCCATCGTCACGCCAATACCCGCGAAGCAAAGCTTCAGGTGGAGATGGCGCGGCTAAAATACGTTGCACCACGCCTGCGGGAATCCTCGAATGGTGGCGGCAGACAGCAGGGGCCTGGGGCTGGTGAAACCAATCTGTCGCTTGATCGCCGCAAGATCCGGGACCGCCTTGCCGAGCTGAAAACCCAGCTTGAAGCCGTTCAACGCGATAGCGATAACCGGCGTTCTGCACGGCGGGATCAGCTCCGCGTCGCGCTGGTGGGTTACACCAATGCTGGCAAGTCCTCCCTGATGCGCGCGCTCACCGGTAGCGAAGTTCTGGTACAGGACAAGCTCTTCGCTACGCTCGATACGACAGTCCGGACACTTCAGCCCGAGACACGTCCGCGTATTCTTGTGTCCGACACGGTGGGCTTCATCAAACAGCTCCCCCATGATCTGGTCGCCTCGTTCCGCTCCACGCTGTCTGAAGCGCTGGAAGCGTCCCTACTGCTGTTTGTCGTAGATGCCTCGGACCCGACTTACGAAGCGCAGCTTGAGGTTAGCCGCAGCGTTCTGCATGAAATCGGGGCGGATGTTGTGCCATCCCGGCTTGTTCTGAACAAAATGGATAAGGTGGATGACTCCCGGCGCGCTGAACTGCTGGAAAAGCATCCCGACGCCATTCCATTGTCTGCCCATCGACCAGATGACGTCAGCGCTTTACGGGAAAGCCTGATCGCCTTCTTCGAGACGAAAATGGTCGATGATGTTCTGGTACTGCCCTACTCGAAACAGGGGCTGATTGGCGAGATTTACGAGAGCGCCCGCGTCCTGTCCGAAGATCACGACGAGACAGGTCGCATCCTAAAAATCCGCGGCCTGCCAGGTGCCATTGCACGGTTGCATCGAAGCCTTTCGGCAAAATAAAGGCCCGTGCTGCCTTTCTGACCGGGCGGGATAGACGTTCCACAAAAAAGGCCACCATCTCGTTAAAGATGGTGGCCCAATGTTGTTATTGCGCTTTTGAGGGCGACACCTTCAAGACGCAAAGACTTTGGAAATTGCAGCCTGTGCCTCGTCCTGAATGGCCTTCAGGTGCTCTGGGCTTTTGAAGCTTTCGGCATAGATTTTGTAAACATCTTCCGTGCCGGACGGACGGGCTGCGAACCAGCCGTTTTCCGTCACAACCTTCAGGCCGCCGATCGCCGCGCCATTGCCCGGTGCCTTCGTCAGCTTGGCAATGATCTTGTCACCAGCCAGTTCTTCCAACGGGAACTGCTCAGGCGCCAGCTTGCTAAGCTTGGCCTTCTGTTCCGGGTTCGCCGCTGCGTCGATCCGCGCATAGTACGGCGTTCCGAGGCGAGCGATGATCTCATGGTAGTGCTGGCTCGGGTTCTTACCCGTCTTGGCCGTGATTTCCGCAGCAAGAAGGCCGAGAATGAGACCGTCCTTGTCGGTCGTCCAGACTGAGCCATCACGACGCAGGAAGGTTGCGCCTGCGCTTTCCTCGCCGCCGAAGCCCAGCGAGCCATCCATCAGGCCCGGCACGAACCATTTCAGACCGACCGGCACTTCGACCAGCTTACGGCCCATATCCGCGACAACACGATCAATCAGACCACTGCTCACCAGCGTCTTGCCGACACCCAGATCAGGCTTCCAGTCCGGACGGTTCTGGAACAGGTACGAAACCGCCACAGCCAGATAATGGTTCGGGTTCATCAGGCCATCCGGCATGGCCACGATGCCATGACGGTCTGCGTCCGTGTCATTGGCGAACGCGACGTCGAAATCCTGGCCCATCTTGATGAGACGCGCCATGGCATAGGGCGAAGAACAGTCCATACGGATCTGCCCGTCCCAGTCTGCCGTCATGAACGCAAACTGCGGGTCCACGACATCGCTGACGATCGTGGCATTCAGGCCGTACTTCTCGATGATGGGCTTCCAGTAGCCAACGGCAGCGCCACCAAGCGGATCAATACCAATCTTCACGCCCGCATCACGGATGGCCGCCATGTCGATGACATTTTCCAAATCGGCCACATACGGCGTGACGTAATCATAGCGCTTGATGGACGGTGCGTTCTTGGCTTCGTCGTAAGGCAGGCGCTTTACGTCCTTCAGGCCGTCCGCCAGCAGGTCATTCGCCATGTCCTGAATGGCTTTCGTCACGGCCGTATCTGCCGGACCACCATTCGTCGGATTGTACTTGAAGCCGCCGTCTGTCGGCGGGTTATGGGACGGCGTGACAACCACACCATCTGCCAGGCCCGTTGTGCGGCCTTTGTTGTAGGTCAGAATGGCGTGGGAAATGACGGGCGTCGGCGTGTAGCCATCGTTCTGGTCAATGCGGACATCAATGCCGTGGGCCGCGAAAACCTCAATGGCCGAACGCTGTGCGGGGGCCGACAGGGCGTGCGAGTCAATGCCAATGAAGAGCGGGCCACCAATCCCCTCCGCCTTACGATACCGACAGATTGCTTCACAGATGGCGAGGATATGGCCTTCGTTGAAGCTGGTATGGAAAGACGAACCACGGTGCCCGGAAGTCCCGAACGAAACACGCTGGGTCGGGATGGAGACGTCCGGCTTGCGATCATAATAAGCGGCAACCAGGGCCGATATATCCGTCAACTGCGACTGATCGAGCGTTTTTCCGGCGAGGGGGCTGATATTGGCCATTAATCCAAAATCCTTAACAGATCCGCGTTTTAAGCGACCGTAACGCACGAACGCCAATTGCGGCTCAGAAAAACTTATCTCGGGCCTTCTGTCCAGTTACAGAACTCTCACGCCGTCCCCTGTGACAAACATAAAAAAAGCGGGGAGACATCTGTCTCCCCGCTCCGTTTCGCAAAACCGGATAAGCGGATTACTGGCTGTCGTCACCTAGGCTGCCATCATCCGAACCATCAGGGGAGACAGCAACAAAGAGCTGCTGACCATCACGCAGGATGCGTAGCAAAGGGGGCTGCTTGCGAGACAGAGCGTCACGCACCTGCGCTACCACAGCCTTCGGAGACGGCGTGACGTGATTTCCCACGGCCACAATAATGTCGCCCGGACGAATGCCAGACTGGTCAGCCGGGGAACCCTGAACAACGTCAGCAACGACGGCGCCCTGCACGCTGTCATCAAGGCCCAGTTCCTGTCGGGCGCGCGGCGTCAGGGATGCCAAAGACACACCAAGCTTGCCAGCACCGGCGGACTGGCTGCTATCTGCACCCCCACTGCCATGATCCTGATTGGCGAGGTTGCCCACCGTGAATTTCACATCCATCGGCTTACCATCACGCAGCAGGTTCACCGTAGCGTCTGTTCCTGGTGCAATGGAGACAACCTTCACAGCCAGATCATGGCCGTTCTTCACCGGATGGCCATTCAGCGTCAGGATTACGTCGCCGCTCTTGATACCAGCCTTTTCGGCTGGGCTACCCTTGGAGACGGACGCCACCAGCGTTCCATGCGGGGGAGCGCCCGGTTCCGGGGACTTCAGGTTCAGGGCCTGTGCCATCGTCGGAGAGATGTCCTGCCCTTCGATGCCGAAATAGCCACGCGTCACATGACCGGTCTTTTCAAGCTGATCAACAACGGAGCGCACGGTGTTGGACGGGATGGCGAAGCCGATACCGATTGAACCACCACCGTTCGGCGAAATGATCATGGAGTTGATGCCCACGACCTTGCCGTCCTGCGTGAACAGCGGGCCACCGGAGTTGCCGTGATTGATCGGCGCATCAACCTGGATGAAGTCGTTATACGCGCCGGAATGCAGATCACGGCCCAGAGCCGAGACGATACCTGCCGTCACGGTTCCGCCAAGACCGTAGGGATTGCCGACGGCAACGACCCATTCGCCCGGCTGGACATCATCAGAATCACCGAGGTCAATGAACGGCAGTTTTCCGGTTGGCTTCACACGCAGAAGAGCCACGTCCGTCTTCGGATCACGACCAATGATCTTGGCCTGCAATGTGGTCCCGTCATCCAGCGTGACCGTCACCTTCGTGGCGCCATTCACAACGTGGTTGTTGGTCACGACATAACCATCAGCCGAGATGATGAAGCCTGATCCGCGAGCTTCCACCGTGCGGTTCTGCTGCTGTTGCTGCGGCATCATCTGGAACGGGAAGGGAAACGGGAAAGGCGAGCCCTGCATTCCGCCGCCGCCATCACCGCCTGGGCCGTTTTCTTCCTGCTCGGCAACATCGGCCTTGATGTGTGCCGTGATGGAAACAACGGCAGGCTTCACCTGCTTCACAAGAGTGACGAAGTTGGGCAGCGCCTGAACATTGGTCTGCGGCTTGATGGCTCCGTTATCCGCCATGGCAGCGGGAGCAGCGACCAGAAAGGTCGTGGCAGCGAGGGCAGCAAGGGAAGCGCGGAAGCGTGTGGTCATGTCAGTCCCGATTGTTACAGAAGAACGGTTCGGTCGTTATAAGTCCGCACTATGCACTGCGTTCCCATTCACCAAGCTGACCGGGAGGTGAAACATCCGTAAGTCTTTGTTTGTCACCCTTTCCGCAGCCGCTGGAAGAATGTTCTGAGCTGAAGAGCAGCTTCCCGTTCGCGTAGGCCGCCGATCACTTCCGGCCTGTGCAGGCAGGTCGGCCGTTCAAACACACGTGGACCGTGTTCCACCCCGCCACCTTTGGGATCATAAGCACCGAACACGACACGCTCGCACCTGAAATGCACAATGGCGCCCGCGCACATCGGGCAGGGTTCCAGCGTGACAACAAGCGTACATCCTGTCAGGCGCGGCGAGCCAAGCTTCACCGCCGCCGCACGCATGGCCAAGAGTTCAGCATGGGCCGAGGCGTCATACAGTTCCTCTACGCGGTTGCGCGCCACGGACACGACATCTCCCGCCGCATTCAGTACGACTGCCCCCACGGGAACTTCACCCTGTCGGGCCGCTTCGTCTGCGGCATCAAGAGCCATCTGCATGGCGCGGCTTGTATCGGCCTGAATCATGATGCGATGATGGGGCGTATGACCACTGCCCGTCCATCCCCTTCCCGGAACACAGCTCCGCTCATTGGTCTTACGCTCGATCATGAACCTGGCGGTCCGGGGCAATTTTCTCGCTATCCTTATTATGCCTTGCGGGAAAATTATCTCACGGCCCTCAGTGATGCTGGCGGCTTACCAGTCTGCTTGGGGTATGTAGGGAACGCGGACGCGATGGTAGAGCGCCTGGACGCCCTCGTTATTACTGGCGGCGCGTTTGACGTTGATCCGGCGCTGTATGGGGAAGAGCCTCACGCGTTAACCAGCCCCCGTCCCGCCAGAACATCTGCCGAGCTTGCCCTTCTGCATGCTGCACTCAAGCGGGACATTCCTGTTCTGGGAATCTGTGGCGGCATGCAACTTATGGCCGTGAATGCGGGCGGGACACTGATCCAGCATCTTCCACCCGAACTGGAACACGAGCAGCCCAACCCGCGCCATGAACCCGGACATACGGTTTCCTTTGTGGCTGGCACCCGCCTGGCCCGCATTGCTGACACCGAGATCATGCATGTCAATTCCTCCCACCATCAGGCTGTGCGGACGGCAGGAAAGGCAAAAATCTCGGCTGTTGCAGCAGACGGTGTGATCGAGGCAATCGAACTGGACGACGCAAAATTCGCCATTGGTGTACAGTGGCATCCTGAATTCACCCTCGACCCCGGCGACCGTCGCCTGTATGCGGCGCTGGTGGAGGCAGCAGCACGATGACCGAAGAACTTAACCCGACCCCTGAAACATCCGACGGCCCAAGAGGCGAACGCATCGCGAAGTTCCTTGCGCGCGCTGGCGTTGCCAGCCGTCGTGACGTGGAACGCATGATCGAAGACGGCCGGATCAAGATGGACGGCCAGCCCGTCACGCATCCCGCAACATTCGTTCAGCCGGGTGACATCGTGCTGGTTGACGGTAAGCCCGTGGATAATCCCGAGCGTACCCGTCTGTGGCGTTATCACAAGCCTGACGGCCTTCTGACCACGCATCGTGATCCGCAGGAACGCCGGACAGTTTTTGACTCCCTGCCCGAAGGAATGCCGCGTGTTATCAGCGTCGGCCGACTGGATATCAATTCCGAAGGTCTGCTGCTGCTGACAAACGATGGCGAACTGGCACGTCGTCTGGAGCTGCCCGGCAATGCCTGGGTCCGCCGTTACCGTGTGCGCGTCTTTGGCATGGTGGACGAGAGACGTCTGGCCTCTCTGGTCGATGGTTTTGAATTTGAAGGCATCCGTTACGGCTCGATCGAAGCCGAACTGGACTCCGTCAAGGGTGACAACTCCTGGCTGACCGTCTCTTTGCGTGAAGGCAAAAACCGTGAAATCCGTCAGGTTATGCGCGGCCTGAACCTGCATGTGAGCCGACTGATCCGTCTGTCGTATGGTCCGTTTCAGCTCGGCTCTCTGAAGGCGCGCGAGCTTGAAGAAGTCAACGGTAAGACACTGCGCGAGCAGATCCCCGATCTACCTGCTCCGACCCGCAAGCGGACCCGCTGATTCATGCGGATTGTTGGCGGAGAGAACAAGGGCCGTGCACTTATGGCCCCACGGGGAGAAGGGACGCGCCCCACATCTGATCGGACGCGGCAGGCCATCTTTGACATGCTGGCTCATGCCCCGTGGTACGGGCATGATGAGCTTGAAGAGGCCATTGTTCTGGACGGTTATGCCGGGACAGGGGCGATGGGCCTGGAAGCCCTGTCTCGAGGGGCTCAGCGCGCATCTTTCATCGAGCGGGACCGCAATGCCCTGAACGCCCTGCGCGCCAATCTCGATATCTGTCGCGCCCGGGACATCTCCCGCGTGCTGAGTTGCAGCGTGACGCATCCGCCCCGTGCGACAGAGCCGCATACGCTGATTTTCCTGGATCCACCTTACGGGAAAACACTGGTCGAATCGGGTCTGCGCGCTCTGGCACGAGGGGGCTGGATAGCCGAAGGTGCACTGATCGTTGCAGAGACGGGAGCGACTGAAGATTTTGCCCCGTTTGTGCCACCTTCCGAACACTTTTCCCCCACACTTCCTGCCGAGCCACTCGTGATCCGGAAATTCGGCGCGGCAAAGGTGACCATCTGGCGACATTCATCCACTGTTCCTTAATTTTCCTACTGTATTCAGTGGCCTGTCAGGTATAATTCAGTCTTGATCTGAAAGCCGTAATCCAGAAAACCGACGGGGTGACGAGACTTGGCCGTGTTCAGCCGTTCGACCAGCACAGTGCGCAACATCGTTCGTGAAGCACACGACCGTCACATGACACCAAAGCTCCGGAGTGCGCTGAATGCCCGCCTCATGGAGCTTCTGGGACTGGGCTTTCTGATTGCGGCTGTTGCCATCGGCATCGCGCTGTGGAGCTTCAACCCGCACGATCCGTCGTTCAATACGTCCACGGGAACAGAACCAACGAACCTTCTGGGCCGGACCGGCGCCACTATTTCGGATGGTCTGGTGCAGTGGCTGGGCCTAGGAAGCGGTCTGCCGATTGTCGTGCTGCTGGCCTGGGCCTGGCGTATGGTCCGCCATCACGGCATGAGCGCACCCATCGTCCGGATTATTGCTGCACTCCTGCTTCTTCCAGCTGGCGCCACGTTCATTGGCACGCTCCAGCTGCTTATTCCGGGGCTTGAAGTGGCCTGGCCGACAGCGGCCGGTCTGGGCGGCGAAATGGGCGTGTCCTGTGCTCATCGCCTGCTTGATGCCGCACATGCTGAAGCCGGTTCAGCAGGCAGTGCACTGGCAGTGTTTCTTGTTCTGCTCCTGATGGGCATTCTGATGCCACTTGCCATGGGGCTTCAGTGGCGCGAATGGCGCGCCATGGGACAGGGCGCCGCATTGCTGGCCCGCCAGCCCGTGGCCCTTGCCCGACGCATGAACGGCCCGCAGACATCCGATCGTCCTGCTCCCGACCCGCGTCAGTACGAATTCCAGCGTGGCAACACGGGAAGCAGCCCTGCACCAGATGCAGCGCCTCTGTCTTTTCTGCGGCGTAGCTTCGGCAAGAGCGACCCAAGCACGCGCCCGTCTCCCTTCGTGCCGCAGAATACGGGCTGGATGCAGCCTCCCATGGAAACGGCGGAAGACCCTTACGAGCATCCGGCGGTCATGCGGAAAGAAGCTGCCAGTGCCGCGGCCCCAGATCCGCAGGTGCCGGAAGAGGAAGAAGCGCCGTCCAACCCTTATGCCGAACGACTGGCGCAGATTGCCCGCCAGAGGAACGTTCAAACGATCCAGCGTTCGCATGTTGAAGACGATGCGGATGAAGATGGGCCGCAGAGCAGCATCGAGCCGCCGGCACCAGAGCCAGAACAGCGCCGCAGCCTGTTTGGAATGCGTCGTCCTGAGCGGCCGGCTCAGCCGCAACCTGCCGCACGCCCGATGCCACCGCGCACCCCCGCAGCAACAGGCTGGGAACTTCCCCCGCTGTCTCTGCTGAACCCACCGCCTGCACACGCCTCCACAGGTCCCTCGCAGGAAACGCTTCAGTCCAATGCCCGACTGCTGGAAAGTGTTCTGGCGGATTACGGCGTTCAGGGCACAATTGGCGACATTCACGCAGGCCCGGTTGTCACGCTTTATGAGCTTGAACCGGCTCCGGGTATCCGATCGTCACGTGTGATCGGTCTGGCGGATGACGTAGCACGGTCCCTCTCCGTTCTCAGTGTGCGTATCGCGACGGTGCCGGGCCGGAATGTCATTGGTATCGAGGTTCCGAACGCCAAGCGCGAAATGGTGTTTTTCTCCGAACTGCTTATGACGCCGGAATGGACCAATGGCGTGGGCCGCCTCCAGATTGCGCTTGGTAAGGATATTGCTGGCGTTCCGGTCTATACGGACCTGGCAAAAATGCCGCATCTTCTGGTGGCTGGTACGACTGGATCGGGTAAGTCCGTCGGCATCAACTCCATGATCCTGTCACTGCTCTATCGGCTTAGCCCGGAAGAGTGCCGTCTGATCATGATTGATCCAAAGATCTTGGAACTGTCGATTTACGACGGAATTCCGCATCTTCTGACCCCAGTGGTGACGGAACCGGCAAAGGCTGTCAGTGCTCTCAAGTGGACCGTGCAGGAGATGGACCGTCGCTATCGTCTGATGGCGCAGCTTCAGGTCCGTAATATCAACGGCTACAACGAACGCGTCAGCCAACTCCGGGCATCCGGTGAGATGGTCACCCGCCGCGTTCAGACCGGCTTTGACCCTGAAACAGGCAAACCCGTCTTTGACGAACAGCAGGTTCCTCTGGAAAACCTGCCGTATATCGTTGTGGTGATCGACGAAATGGCTGACCTGATGATGGTCGCGGGCAAGGAAATCGAGACGGCGGTGCAGCGTCTTGCGCAGAAGGCGCGTGCTGCTGGTATTCACGTCATCATGGCAACGCAGCGTCCGTCCGTTGACGTGATTACCGGCACCATCAAGGCCAACTTCCCAACCCGTATTTCCTTCCAGGTTATTAGTAAGTTCGACAGTCGGACCATTCTGCAGGAACAGGGTGCCGAGCAGCTTCTTGGTCAGGGTGACATGCTGTTCATGCAGGGCGGTGGCCGCATTACGCGTGTCCATGGACCGTTTGTGGCGGATGATGAGGTTGAAGAAGTCGTGGCCGATCTGCGCTCCAAGGGCGATCCGATCTACAACGATGACGTTGTCTCCGGGGAAGATGAAGAAGGTGGCTCCTCCGGTGGCGGCATGAGCAGCGGCGGAAGCGGTGGCGATGGTGAAGGCAGCCTGTTCGAACAGGCCGTAGACATTGTCATGACGGAAGGTCGCGCCTCAACCAGCTTTATCCAGCGCCATCTCTCGATCGGGTATAACCGTGCGGCGAAACTGATTGACCAGATGGAAAAGGAAGGCATCATCGGGCCAGCCAACCATGTGGGCAAACGTGAAATTCTAGCCCGTCGTCCGGCATCCCATGAGGACTGACAGACGCAGAAGCCGCGGCGAAACTCCCCCCTCCCCTACCCCGCGTGGTCTTTTCTATCTGGGGCAGGATCTTCCTGTTCTGCTGGAAACCTCGCGCTTCCTGATCCTGAACAAACCCGCCGGGCTGGCTGTTCACCCCGGTCCATCCACTCAGGATTCCGTAGAGACGCGCCTTGTGACCCATCCACGCGGAGGGCCTTGGCTGGCCCACCGCCTTGATGCGGACACATCCGGCTGCCTGCTGATTGCACGCCGCAAGACGGCTCTGATCGAAGCCCAGAATGCTTTTCAGGCGCGCCAGGTCCGCAAACTGTACTGGACCGTTGTTGAAGGCGTCCCAACTCAGCAGGAAGGTGAAATTTCCGCTCCCCTGCTCCGACATTCGATGCCCTCAGGCTGGCGTATGATTGTGGACCCGAAAGGTGATGCTGCCATCACACGGTGGCGCGTTCTGGGCCAGGCAGGCAGCCGGAGCTGGCTGGAGCTGGAACTTCTTACAGGACGTACCCATCAGGCCCGCATCCATTGTGCGCATCTCGGGACACCGATTGTAGGTGACAGGGTCTACGGCTCAGACAATGCAGGGGGCCTGCATCTTCTGGCCCGCAGTCTTCACGTACCGCTCGCTGAGGAAACCCTCGACGCGGTTGCGCCGCCCGCCCCAGCTATGGCTGAGGCGCTACGCCACTTGGGGTGGGACGGTCAGTCCTGAACGATACGGATGGTTCCGGAGACATCCCGGAGCGTAACATGGTCTTTCCCGTCACCGACCTTTCCACTTGCTGTAATCTTCCGGGATTCACTTGAGATAAGGCTCTGTTTCTCCCACGGACCAACATTCACAGCCAGACCCAGTGACTGCTCAAGGGGAAAGTCTTTCTGCGAGCGTCCCTGACGAAGCTGGATGTCGAAGGTTCCACCAAAACCCTTCGGCAAGTGAAGCGTGATATCGCCAGACGCAGATTCCAAAAGCACAGTGCGCGCATTGGGTGCTGAGGTCAGGGTGATGTCCTGATCGCCGCTAGAGCTCTTGGCCGTGACGTCCCCGGCTGCTTTCTCAAGATGTGCGTCACCGCTCACGGTCATCAGCATCGCAGCCCCAACTGCCCCGGCAACAGTGATATCGCCGCTAACGGACTTGATCTGAAGCGCACCCTGAATCTGACCAATCTGGGTATCGCCACTAACCGTTGTGACGGATACAGGGCCATTGGATGATGAAACGTCCGTATCACCGCTGACACTCCGGATGGAAAGCGGCCCGGAAGAGGTTTTAACCTCCACATCCCCACTAATGGTGGAAATGATCCCCCCTTCCGGCAGGGTTGCGTAGGATAGATCTTCGCTAGATGTGCTCTGACTGAGCGGAGCAGCGAGCGCGCTGGAAGTCAGGCAGGTTGCAGCAAGCAGCACAGGGAAAACGGCACGGAAAACAGGCATTGTATTCGCTTTCTTTGGCATCAGAAGGAGTTGGATGATGCAACCGGGCGGTTCATCAATGCTGCATACATTCCACGCACGACGGCCCAGGCGGTGAGAATACCCCATGTCAGGGTCAGTCCCCACGGCACGACCATGAAGACCAGACCAAGGCCACCCGTGATGGCGCCAAGTCCTGCGACCATCAGGTGAATCAGGCCAATAACTGTCAGCGCAAATGCACCGTACCAGAACAGTCTGATCTGCCAGTCCAACTGGGCACGTTTCAGGCCAGTTGCGGAGCGGCGCGCTACATGGGCGAGTGTTACGCCCACGAATGCCGTAATTCCTGTAAAGAAGCCGGCTAGATACAGCGCATAAATCAGCAGGACGTAGTCACGGCCCGTATCCTGTCGGGCGGCTCCATAACCGGACATCGTCGTGGTGTACATGAATGAACTCCTCTGGAGGATGATCCTCAACAGAAGAGCTCATGCAGAAACTGTGCCAGTTCCTGATTTTCCTACCAGCCTGCCTTACCACTCAATGCAAGACAGGCTGAGAATGGCGTAATTCGCCAGTTTATTCGCCAAGCGCCCGGAAGCGATCAGGCAGTGGCCCCTGGCCCTGCGTCAGGGACCGTACGCCATAAAACAGCGACACGAGCAGAGCGATGTTCCACAGAGCAAAAATACCAATCGGAATCAGGAACAGGAGCTGTCCTGGCCCGGAACTTCCGGGAGGTTCGGTAATGAAACAGGCGCCGAAAAGAGCAGCACACCCGATGATGAAGGCAACGTCATACCAGAATAAACGAATGAGCCAGCTCAGATGCGTTCGGACCACACCGTGGCTGGAGCCTTTCAGGACGTAAGCGAGGATCACTCCCGCCAATAGGGAAATGCCCGTGAAAAACCGGGCGATATAGAGCCCATAAACAAGGAGAACGCCTCCACGACCCGGACCTTCGGACGAGAGAGAAAAATTGGTCATGACAGCCTCCTTCAGCTGATCCCCTTTATAGCAGAAACGCCCGACCAAAGGCCGAACGTTTCTATCGGGCAGAATATGTTTTGGGAGATTAGCGGCCGAGCTTGCGCAGCTTTGTGCCCTGCATCAGTCGCTTCTCGATAACGGCCAGAGACATGCCCTTTGTTTCTGGCACGAACAGGATTGTCAGCAGCAAGAACAGTGCATTCAGGCCTGCGAAGAGCCAGAATGTTCCACCTGTTCCAATGGCTTTCATAAGCGACAGGAAGCTCACACCCACCAGAAGATTGGTCATCCAATTTGTGAATGTTGACATCGCAATACCGAAATCGCGACCGCCAAGAGGCTGAATTTCCGCACAGAGAACCCACATCAGCGGGCCAGCAGACATCGCAAATCCGGCACAGAAGATCATCAGCAGGAACACGGCTGCAATCTGGGAAGACTGCGTTGTCATGCCGCCCTGAAGCAGCATGGCAAGCACGCCCATTCCAATCGCCATGACCGTGAAGCCAGCATACAGGATTGGCTTACGGCCCCAGCGATCCACAAGGCCAACCGCCACAAACGTTGCCAGCATGTTGACCAGGCCGATAATGGCCGTGCACCACATCTGGGAATGCGCATCGAAATGAGCTGCCGCAAGGATATTCGGGGCGTAATACATAACGATATTGATGCCCGCGAGCTGCTGCATCGCCTGCAACATGATGCCAAGAGCGACAGAACGGCGGAAATTGCTGTTCGTGCGGAACAGCTTGAAGCCTTCCTGCTTGGTTTCAAGCTGTTCACGAATGGCGCGAATTTCCTTGGCAGCCTCCAGCGGGTCATTCCGCAGATCCACGAGGATTTCACGAGCTTCCTTGTGACGTCCCTGCATAATCAGCCAGCGCGGGCTGTATGGCAGGAACAGAACGCCAATCAGAAACAGGACCGCAGGAATACCTGCAACACCAAACATCCAGCGCCAGTTTTCACTGTAGGAAAAATAGGTGTCTGACAGGAACGCGACGAAAATACCGACCGTCACCATCAACTGGTACGTCGAAACCATAGCGCCACGCGATTCTTCGCTGGCGATTTCCGACAGGTACAGCGGCGCCGTAAAGGCTGAAATACCGACCGCAATCCCCATGATAACGCGGAAGACAATGATGGAAGGAATGGACCACCCCATGGCACAGCCCAGCGTTCCAACCACGAACACTGCTGCGCCAAGAATAAGGGATCGCTTGCGGCCCAGATGATGGGAGAGCCAGCCTGCACCCAAAGCACCAGCGGCGGCACCTGCCATCATGGAGCTAACCACCCATTCCAGTGCCAGCGTCGAGGCATGATATTCCTTGCCGATCAGGTCCAGAGCACCCGCAACAACACCGATATCCAGACCGGACATTAACCCTGCGAGCGCGGCAATCACTCCAATGGCGATGATCTTGAACCGTGTTGGATCAAAAACAGACGTTCCACTGTTATCTGGCTGGATGGTCTCTTCGGTCCTGACCTGATCCGTCATGCTTGGCGGGTATCCTTCGCAAAAAAATGACATCCACCTGTTGGAGTGGATGCCTGAATAGTTACTTTATATACACGATCTGGCTCAGATCGTGAGGGCAGCCCTGATCTTACCGACTATGACGCCCTACCAGTTCCGCAGTGTCTGCGTCTTGGTGCGAACGAAAACCGCATGATCTTCCGGCATCCGGCAGAGCGATTCACCCCCGAAATGATGCAGCAGAGCCGAGATGGCCACTTCTGCCGCCCTATTGGCATCGTCATCCGTCTTGATGGCGAAACCCAGTCCCTGTTCCGGCAATGCTGCGATCATGACACCTTCAGCGCCCATTTTGATGAACGCACGAGTTTCGAAATTGTTCATGACCGTTGTGTCGTATCGTCCGGTTCCGGCTACCATGAACGGATGGGCTGCTACCGCCTTTCCGAAGGCGGTGCTTGGCTTTGGCTCTTTCAGAAGAAAGACCGACTCCACTCCCGAACCGGGCAAAACCATGGGCAAGAGCCTTCAGAGGCACTGCATATGTTGGCATTGAACAGCCATCCGTTCCCCGGTTGGTAGCTGTATGAGGCGTCTGGGTCATGGAGGCCAGAACATCTGTCACGCGGCGCTGGATCTCGTGGACAGGATCAATATAGCCCAGCGGGTCTACGCCCGGATCACAAGCCAGACAGATAAGCCCGGCATGCTTGCCGGAACAGTTGTTGTGAAGCGGACATGCGGATTGATGAGCAGCTGCCAGAGAGCGCGCGGCGGGCTCATAGGTTGGCCAATGAGTTCCACATTCCAGAGCAGTCACATCCCGCCCCGCAGCGGCGAGCATGGAGGCAGCGACCTTGGCAGGAGCCTCTTCGCCATTGTGAGAGGCAAAGGCGAGAGCAAGAGCTTCGTCGGTAAGGCCCAGCCTGTCAGCCGCTCCACTTTCGACGAGTTCAATTACCAGAAGAAACTTGACGGTTGAGCGCGGAAAAACAGCCGCATTCACGTCACCGCAGCCCGACCGAGAGGCCGTGACTCAGCCTGTTTTCTACGCATGACGTCCGCGAGCAATCCTGAGCCCGTCTGTCCTGTCATGTCCCTGAACCTCTGTTGTCAGCTGTGGGATGGATCTTTGGCAACCAGTACATAGCAGGGCCCGTGGCCCTGTTGAGCCACCTCCAGCCAGGACTGGATTAGTCGACGTCGCACACGCAGGATGCCGATTTCCTGCTCTGGCGGAATGTCAGCCAGAGCCAATACTGCCTGAGGACCTTCGAGAAAAACCAGCCGATCCGCGAGGGACAATCCGTCTTTGAAAATAGCTTGTCCCTGAGCAAAATCCATCAAGGCATACAGAAAAGTCTCGCCTGCCAGAGGACGGAACGCCACAGCCTCAAGCATGATAGCGCCCACGTCCTCAGCAGTAAGATGCGTTACTGGAGGCTGCCATTCCAGGAGGTCAGGCTGAGAGATATCCGGGGTCTTCTTAACCCGGCGGCCTTGGGAAGAAGGTGAGGAGCTCTCTGGAAGAGTATCAAACGGCAGGGCGGGCGGTGGAGAACGTCGCACGCCCATGATGGGTCAGTTCCCGATTCGAACGCCGGTTTTCTGGCAGGCTGCGCAAACACCTTCAATTTCTACAGTTGCGGCCTCAGCCCGAAATCCAACATCCTTGGCCGCCAGCATAAGGGCCGGCACGATCGTTTCCTGTTCCAGCTCCCATGCCCGCCCGCAGGATTTGCAGATCAGGAACTGAGCACGATGAACACCCCATTCCCCATGATCGCAGCCATGGTGGCAGTCTGTCGCATGGGAGCAGGCAACGAAAGCACTCAGTCTTTCAAGCCGATGGATCAGCCCCTGTTCCAGAAGGAAATCCAGTGCACGGTAAACGGTCGGAGGGGCGGCATTGGGGTGCGCTGGCCGCAATCGCGCCAGCAAATCGTAAGCACCGGACGGCTTATCGGAAGACAGGATCAGCCCAAGAACCTGACGTCGCGTCTCCGTCAGGCGTTGCCCACGGTGACGGCACCAGTCCCCAGCCCGCTCAAGACGGGAGGTGATGGATGGGGAAAAGGACAGGTCCTCCGCAGAGGAGGTCTCAAAAGACGAATCCGGCATGGTCTCTCCTATATGGCATCATGCCGACTGTTTTTCGATAGAGAGCCTTGAAGCGCGCCAGAATCAGAGTGCGAAATCACGGATCAGCGACTGAATGGAGGCCAGATCAGTCTCCATCATCACATGGCGCCTGAGGTGATCACAGTCTTCCATCTTCAGCGTTCTGATCAGGCGTTTCACGCGTGGAAGAGAGGCAGAATTCATCGAAAATGACCGCAGGCCAAGTCCGATCAGCAGCGCGACAACCCGCGGGTCCGATGCCATTTCTCCACATACCGAGATAGGACGATGAGCCCGCAGGGCAGACTCTGCTGTCAGGGCAATCAGCTGAAGTACGGCAGGGTGCAGCGGACTGTAGCGGTCTGCCACCATGGAATCGGCCCGATCCACAGCCAGCGTGTACATCGTCAGATCGTTGGTCCCGAGGGCCATAAAGTCCGCATGCTGGGCCATGGTATTGGCCGTCAGAGCTGCTGCGGGCGTTTCAACCATGATACCCAGGGGCGGCAGCGGGTCCGGCAGAACGATCTGACGGCGCTTGAGGCGGCGAGCGACTTTGTCATAAATTTCCCGCGCTTCAATCACCTCATCCGCCGATGTTACCATCGGAAGGAGAATGCGGACCGGGCCAATGGCCGTATTGCCGTCAGCAGGCGAAGCCGCCCGCAGAATGGCGGAAAACTGCGTCTCCAGCACATCCGGAACGCGCAGAAGAAGACGAATACCCCGCAAACCGAGCGCGGGGTTGTCTCCATCCGCCACCTGTTCCGCGAGACCCAGGCGACGCATGCAGGCCCGCCCTTTTTCACCGCCCCAGTCCAAAACGCGGATTGTGACCGGTCGGCCGTCCATGCCTTCAATGATGGAGCGATACGTTGTTGTCTGCCCGTCTTCGTCAGGCAGATCGTCCCGCTCTCCGAACAGAAATTCACTACGCAGAAGGCCAATTCCCTTGGCGCCATTGCGCAACAGCATGGGCAATTCGGCTGGGAGCTCCAGATTGGCAAGAAGCTCGATGGGTTCGCCACCCTGAAGCTGGGCAGGAAGCTTTTTCAGGCGACCGAAAGTCCGCTTTTCCTTGGCCTCTTTCTGGGCAGCTTCCCGTGCCAGACGCAGCTCTGTTTCATTGGGAGACAGAGTGATGGTGCCAAGATGCCCATCCACGACAAGCATATCGCCTTCCGTGACCTGCGCCATAAGGTTTGGCACGGCCAGAATGGCTGGAATATCGAGCGCGCGCAGTAAGATGGCCGTATGATCAGCGCCACCACCGCCTTCTGTTACGACGGCAGCAATCCGGGCGGGATCAATCATCGCCACATCCGCCGGACGAAGCTGCTCCGCCACCAGCACTGACCCCGGAGGGAGGCTGGAAAACGCGCGGTAGGAGACGCCCGTCAGGTTGCGGATCAACCTGCGGCCAATTTCCTCAAACTCGCCTGCCAACCTCAGATTGGCATCCTGTTCCTGGCCGCCGTTCTCTCCAGCCATGGCTTCGGCCGTTCTCAGAACCTGAAGCGCCAAAGCCTCGCTGACATCCGCGACCGCAGCCTCAGCGCAGAGCCCTTCTTCCTCAATCCGCATCCTGACTTGCCGCGTCAGGCGCGAGGGGCCAAGCATGCGCTCATAAACCGTCAGAAGGGTCGCGATCTCTTCGCGCCCTTCTTCCGGAAGTCCAACGAGTCTGTCCCGCATTTTCTCGATCTGGCGAAGGGCGCGGGTAATCGCACCCTGAAGCCTTGTCAGCTCTGCCTCAGAACCAATCTGGCTGTATCGCTCGACGATTTCCGGAAGGGGCAGTTCTTCCACACGCCCTGCCGGGCCAAGGCCAATTGCCTGAGTAATGGCTTTACCCTGAAGGGTCAGGGAGATGTTGGACACCTTGCGGGAACGGCTTACTCTGGGGCGTGGTGCCCGAAGTGGCGTTTCAGTCACGCTCACCAAATCCGTCAGAAATCAGCGCTTCCACCGCATCCAGCGCTTCAGCAGCCTGCCGCCCGTGCGACCTGAGGGTCACAGTCTCGCCTTCTCCAGCACCCAGCATCATGAGCCCCATGATGGACAGAGCCGAGACAACGTTGCCGCCACGCTCCACCGTAGTTTCCGCATCAAATCGCTCAGCCGTGGTTACGAGCTTGGCGGCAGCCCGGGCATGAAGCCCCAGCCGATTGACGATGGTCAAAGTGCGGGGCGAGAGAGTTGTTTCGCTCATTTTACGGAACCGGCATGACACAGGGGCGCGGCCCCCCGTGCAGACAGGGGTCAGGGAGTTGGGAAGCCACCGCGATATACTTACGCCCAGCCATGGTTGCTTTTTCGATACAGCCTTCAAGATCCAGACCAACACGGGTCTTGGCCAGCTTGACCAGCATGGGAACATTCACACCGGACACAACTTCAACATGCCCCGGTTCCCGAAGGGACAGAGCCAGATTGGACGGCGAACTTCCAAAAATATCCGTCAGGACAAGAACACCCTCGCCTGTATCAAGCTGATGCAAAAGCTTGTCCGCTTCCGGCCGCAGAAGTGCTGGGTCATCGTCATCGCCGACACCGACAATGCCAATCTGGGCCTGAGGCCCGACCACGTGCACCATCGTTTCAAGCAGAACTTCGCCCAGCCTGCCGTGCGTCACCAGCATCAGACCAATCATGCAGGCTTGTCCTGCACCGACGCATCATGCGGGGGAACAGCCCATCGCCATGAGGACAGCCCCTTTCGGGCGAGCTCCCTATGTAGAACCATCATCGGGCCAACAGGGGCTGTTTTTGGCAAAAGACGAGCGAGCTCTTCAATGATGGTTACTGAACGATGGCGCCCACCGCTGCATCCGACAGCAATAGTGGCATATTTCTTGCCCTCCTCAACAAAGCGAGGGAGCACCAGATCGAGCAGGCCGTGCACATGACTGAAGAAGGCACCGTAGGCGGGATCAGCCTTCACGTGCTGCACAACGGCCTGATCCAGCCCCGTCATGGGCTGAAGCGTGGCGTCATAATGAGGGTTACGTAGAAAGCGGGCGTCGAACACCATATCGGCTTCGCGGGGCAAACCGGATGGATAGGCGAAGGACATGAGAGCCACAGTCAGGCCATCTTTTGTGTGGCTGCCAAAGCGCGTTTCGATGAGCTGACGCAATTCAGGAGCGGGCAGATCAGACGTGTCAATCACAAAGTCTGCATGAGCACGAAGAGGCGCTAGCAGGCGCGTTTCCTGTTCGATGCCAGGAAGAACAGTGCCACTGGTGACCAGCGGATGACGACGACGGGTGGCTGTAAAACGGCGCAGCAAAATTTCCGGCTCTGCTGTCGCATAAAGAAGCTGGACCTGACTTCCCGGCAGGGCTTTCAGCTTGTCGATTTCATCGAGAACGCCGGACGCTTCAAACCCGCGACTTCGAACGTCAATGCCGATAGCCAGACGTTTACCACTGCGCGAAGCCAGAGCGTCGAGCAGATGCAATGGCGGATTGTCCACAACTTCGTGGCCCAGATCTTCAAGCACACGTAGAATGGATGATTTTCCGGCACCGGAAAGCCCTGTGACAATCAGGATCTGTCTGGAACCAGGACCATATCCTGCCGAAGGTTCGGACTCGGGAATATTCGCCGGTGTCATGTGCCCTACTCTAGCCCTTTTTCAGAACAGAAGGAACTATTTCGCAGTTTCAGATTCCCGCAGTATCGCCCCCTGCTCCCACCACCCAGTCATAGGTTCCGCGGCAGGCCAGAAAGGCCGCGGCCACACGGGACGAATCCCCCGGAAGACAGCCATTTATATGCAGAACAACAGCCCCGGTCTGAGGGTCTTTTTCCGCGCTCGGCAAACGGGCACCCTGCCCCCCCAGCAGCACTTTGAGAATCACTCTCGCATTTGTGACAAAGGGTGTCCTGATTATTCCTACTCCCCGAACCTCAAGTAGCCCTTCCAGCGCAGACGGGGCCCTCACCAATCGTCCCTTCAACTGGACGCGATCATCAGACACAAGAGAGAAGCCACGCTCCATCAACTGCAGGGCAAGCGTCGACTTTCCAGAGCCGGGAGGGCCACACAGAAGGATCGCATCCCCGTCACGTGCCACGCAGGACGCATAAAATGTTTCGCTTTCAGGAAACCGTTTCTGAGATGACACTGATTGCGACCTTTTCAAGACAGAGCTAGAAGCAGTTGCGATAGATTGAGCTGTATCGCCATCAGCTCATCAAGAGTCTGGGGAGGCTACCGCAGCCTCCGATGATGAATCGGAAATACGGATCTTATGGGCGATTTTTCTAGGAATGATATTGTTACCGTTCACGGTGACGAAGTGACGTGCACGGACTTTGACGGTCTTGGCCCGCAGGGAGAACGCCCGCAGCGACTGGCCGAAGAGTGTCAGGCTGCGCTCAATGCGATCTCCGATGCTCTGGCGGAACATGGACTGACCCTTGATCAGACCCGCCATGTCGCTGCGATGCTACGTGAAGGAGACGGCTTCAGTCAGTGTCAAAGCGCCCTTGGGGAAGCGTTGGCCGCAGCCAGACCGGCTTTGACGCTGCGGATTGTTCAGGGTTTTCCAGACACCAATCAGCGGATTGCTCTTAGCCTGATTGCCAGTCCATCACCTTAAATGGCGTAACGCACCACAAAATAGCCCTAGAAACCATTTTTTCGGACACACTCTCATTCCGCGTGCTTTTTAGATAATTTTTATCGCCAAAAATCACGTTTGGCACGCCTTCTGCATAGTGAAAATTGAGCGAAATAATTGCTTCCTCTTTCACGCAGAAAGGCCCTCGTCATGTCTCGTATTCCCTTCTCCGCCTGCACTGTCCTTGTAGCTGCACTTTCGCTTGTTCCTTTCTCCCAGAGCATGGCAGCTCCCCTTCTGCCCGCTGTCGTGCCTACGACGTCCAGCCAGACAATCAGCGTCTCCGGTCTGGATCTGACATCCAAACAGGGGTGGCGAACCGCAGAAAATCGAATTGACGATGCATCCCGAGCCGTATGTAACATCTCGAATCCGATGGATATGGCGACGCCGGACGATGTTGCGTCCTGCGCGGCAGAAGCCCGTAAAGGCGCTTTAGAGACTCTTCGGGACATCAGATCCGAACAAAGAAACAACCATCGGATTGGTCACGTTCTGCTTGCTGCCAAGCCCGACGCCTACCCGCATGGCTAAGGATATTATTCCGCCCCTGTGCATCCTTACGCTGGCGATTCCGTTTGCCGCTACACTTCTCTTGCAGGAAGGCGGCACGGAACAGCAGACGGGCATTATCGTCAGCGGAAATCAATTTGGACACGCAGCGTATCAGCATGTTTCGCTGCGCAGATCAGGAAGCGCGGGGCAACCTGACCACGAAACATGCACCGGAGATTGTGCCAGAAGCATCCACAATATTCTCGGCAAACAGACTGCCACGCAGAGCGTGAATGATCTGCCGGCTGATCGCCAGACCAAGGCCGGAATGCTGCCCGAAATTCTCAGTCTGCGGCCGCTCTGAATAAAAGCGGTCAAAGACGCTTTCGAGCTTTCCTGGTGGAATTCCAGGTCCTTGATCGCTGATGGTGATTTCCACCACGCTACCAGTCCCGGGGCCATTGCCGGCCACTTCGCGCGCACTGGCATGAAGCGCGATGATTCCATTGGGAGGCGAAAACGAAACGGCATTGCCAATCAGATTTCGCAACACCTGAACAAGACGGTCCTCAACAGCAAAAGCCTTGAGAGGTGGCTCTTGTTCTCTCACGTCAAGACGCAGAATTGGCGCATCTTCCTTACGCGTGGTCTGGTGCATCTCGGCCAGAATGGCGAGCAGCGCCACAACCGTTACGGGTTCAGGCCGCACACGTGACAGCTCGGCGTCGATCCGGCTTGCATCCGAAATATCCGTAATCAAACGATCCAGCCGTTTGACGTCACTGTTGATGATCCCCAACAGACGATCCCGACGCTCCGGAATGGCAATTCTGGGAAGTGTTTCAATGGCTGACCGGATAGATGAAAGCGGGTTCTTGATTTCGTGACTGACGTCCGCAGCAAAGCGTTCGATGTCATCCATACGCGCCCACAAAGCCAAAGCACTTCCACGCAGTGAGCGCGCCAGAACACCGATTTCGTCACGTCTGGCCAAGAGGCGCTCCGGGACGAGGTCCTTGCGCCCGTCAGATTCCCTCATTTCGTGCGAGGCACGCGCCAGTGTCAGCAGCGGGCGAGCAATTGTCAGGGACAGATACCAGGACAGCAGGACCGTTACGATCAACGCCGCCAGCACAAGCGACAGGATGGAAGAGCGAACCGCAAACAAGGATCGATCTACTTCCGGGGCATGCCGGGTCAGCTGGATTTCCCCGACCGTCAGCCCGTCATGCACCACAGGCTCTACAACCGTCACGACCAGCTGATGATCCTTGGTCCGACGGATGAAGGGCGGCAGTTCAGACTGCGCTCTGAGCGGCTGTGCATCATGGGGGCCGTCAGTTGCTGCATCTGGCGTATCGAGTGTGACAATGCCTTCGCTGGATGTGAGCGGCAGCAGCGACAGGAGCCAGTCATAAAAGGTTTCCAGCGCGTTGTTTCGCGGTGGATGCCATGTTTCTCCCTCAGGAACTGCGTCGGGTGCCACAGCTTTAGGGGGCAGTTTGGGTTCCGTCCGGCTGTCCGCAACCAGCTTGCCATCCGGATCAAACAACAGGGCATGAGCATTGGGGCTGGGCTCTGTCAGGCGCGCAAGGAGCGGCCTTGCGCGGGAATCAAGAACATAATCACCGCCTGGCGCAGGTTTGCCACCTGTTTTGGGAGCGGCACTGACGGCCGACTGACCGATGGCAGCGGCATAAATGTGAGCCTGCTCGCGCAGGGCATTGACGTCCGTTTCGAGCAAGCCGTTTTGAAACTGGTCCAGAAACAGCAATGTCACAGCCAAAAGAGCCAAGGGCAGTATGTTCAGAAGAAGAATACGCCCCAGCAGAGGTGAGGCGAGCCTACGCCGTTGACTGCGATCCCCGTCTCCCCCCGTTCCCGCATTGAGCACACGACGGATAGACTGCCAGACACCAGCCCTAACGGCCGCTGCACGACGACGGTCGCGCCCCTGCTCAAGGCGATCCGAATCCAGATCATAGGGGAGTGCATGGGCCGGCTCTCTACGACCCATGACGTACCTTCTGCCTCACAAGCAAACCCGTCACAGCGCCTCACTCATCCTTGTAACGGTACCCAATGCCATAGAGCGTTTCGATCTGATTGAAGCTGTCATCCACCTGCCGGAATTTCTTGCGAACTCGCTTGATGTGGCTGTCGATCGTCCGGTCATCGACGTAAATGTTGTCGCCGTATGCCGCATCAATCAGCTGATCGCGGGACTTCACCATTCCCGGGCGCATGGCCAGCGCCTTCACCAGAAGAAACTCTGTGACCGTCAGGGCAATATCCTGACCGCCCCACAGGCACTGATGTCGTGTTTCATCCAGAGAAAGCTGACCACGAACGATGGCTGAGCCCACGGTTGTGGCTCCTGCCGCTTCGGCGCGGCTGGCATCCTGGCGGCGCAGCAATGCACGAATGCGTTCGATCAGCAGACGCTGGGAAAACGGCTTGGTGATGTAATCGTCAGCCCCGAGGCGCAGCCCCATGAGCTGATCCAGCTCCTCGTCTTTCGACGTCAGGAAAATGACAGGAAGGTTGGATCGGGCGCGCAGGCGCTGAAGCAGCTCCATACCGTCCATGCGCGGCATCTTGACGTCCAGCACCGCCAGGCTGACCGGGCGGCTGGTGATTCCCTGAAGCGCACTTTCACCATCCGTATAGGTGTGAACGGTGAACCCTTCGGATTCGAGGGTCATCTGGACGGAAGCAAGAATGTTCCGATCGTCATCCACAAGCGCGATAATCGGTGCTGCAGCGATGCCAGAAGGCGTCTGACAGTTGGCCGATTGAGGCGGAAAGGAAGTGTGTGGCGTCTCCATATGGGGTCCGTCTGCTAAAATCTGATGCGTAGATTATCTATAACGCATGGCGCACTGTGGCGGGAAATAGGCATTTCAATGACATCCTACCACGTTGCAACCCTTGTCTTTGAGACAATCCGCGTTATCTCCTGAAGAAGAACGGGGCCATGAGTTGGCCCGTCCCACAAGATAAGGTCGTGACATGACAGACCAGAAGACTACGCCGGAAACTGTAAACGACGTGCCTGAGCAGGGCGTCGAGACCCCCGGCATGAACGAAACCGGCGGCGAAACGCTGGAAGAAACCACGCCGGAAGCGCGCATTGAGGCTCTTGAAGCCGAAGTGGCCGAACTCAAGGATCGCTGGGTCCGTTCTGAAGCAGAGAACCAGAACATCCGCGCCCGCGCCAAGCGGGATGTGGAAGACGCTCGTCAGTACGCCATTCAGAAATTTGCGCGTGACGTTGTCGAGGCAGCTGAAAATCTCCAGCGCGGCCTTGCTTCCCTTCCGACGAAGACCGAAGGCGAAGACAGCCTCATCACAAAGCTGCGTGAAGGAATTGAAGGCACGGAACGGTCCTTCATCAACATTCTGGAACGTCACGGCATCACCTGTGAAGACCCGACCGGCAAGCCGTTTGATGCCAACCTGCATCAGGCCATGGCGGAACAGCCCTCTGATCAGCATACGCCCGGCCACGTCATGCAGTCCTGGACGCCAGCATGGCTTCTGAAGGGCCGTTTGCTGAAGCCAGCCATGGTTGTTGTCGCTAAGGGAACGCCGGAAGCTGATGCAGCAAAGGCGTCTCCAGGTCTCGACACGACCGCCTGATCCCGCTCACGCAGGATTTCTTTTTGCGGAACGTCAGCTCTAATGGTTGGCGTTCCGTCAGACCCTGTTAGAAAATAGGGTCATGAGTCGCATTCTTGTCATCAAGCTCGGTGCTCTGGGCGATTTCGTTCAGGCGTTTGGGGCCTTCGCTTCGATCCGGGCCGCGTTCCCGCACGACAGCATCACCCTGCTGACGACCCCTCCCTTCGTGGCGCTGGCAAAAGCCGCCCCCTGGTTCGATGACGTCACGACGGATCGTCGCCCGTCTTTGGCACACCCAGTCGCTCTGCTTCGCCTGTCACGTGCGTTGCGCGGATTTGATCGCATTTTTGATCTTCAGACCTCAGGGCGGTCTCGCACTTATTTCCGACTTGCAGGCAGACCACGCAACTGGTCCGGCATCTCTGATGGCTGCTGCCATCCGCATGCCAATCCGTCCCGCAATGAGATGCACACGCTGACGCGTCTTGAAGATCAGCTACGCGCTGCGGGCGTCCAGCCCATCCCCAGAGAGGTTCCGGACTGGCTGAAAGGACATGGGCCAGAGATTTCCGGTCGATCCGTCGTGCTTATTCCCGGAGCGGCCCCACATCGCCCTCAGAAACGCTGGCCCGTCACACGGTTTGCAGAAATTGCTCAAGCTGTTGCTGCCCGCGGCCTGACTCCAGTCATTGTAGGCTGTGCGGCCGAAAAGCCTCTTGCTGCACAGATTTTGCAGGACTGCCCGAGCGCCCTGGACCTCACGGGACAGACCAGTCTGGTTGAGCTGGCAGGCGTTCTCCACAGAGCTGACCTTGTCATTGGCAACGATACAGGCCCAATCCATCTGGCAGCCGCTATGGACCGTCCCATCATCGCCCTGTTTTCCCAGGACAGTGATCCACGCCTGACGGCTCCGCTTTCGCTTACACCGGGACGCACAACCATTCTGGATGTTCCAGATCTGGCTCTGTTACCTGCATCGCGCATAGAGGCTCTCCTCCCCGCATGACAGTTATCCGTTGCGTCACGATGCAGAAGAACGAGGCCACGCTTCTTGAGCCATGGATCCTCTGGCACGGAGCTATTTTCGGCCTCTCCAATCTGACCGTTGTCGACAACGGCTCTACAAACCCCCACGTCAAGGATGTGCAAAAGCGTTATGAAGCGCAGGGTGTGCAGATCATCCGCAAATATCGGGCCCACAAAGATTTCCTGCGAAAAGGGGAAATCTTTACGGACATTATCCGGGGCTGGGATGCAGAGGATGCTTGCGATTTTGCGCTTCCTATGGATTGCGATGAATTTCTTGCGTTCTTCCTGGACCGCCTCTCGGTAGATCCTGCAGAAATCCGCGCACAGTTTGAACTTCTGAAAGAAGAACAGGCGACCCTGATTACCGATCGCCTTCTCCTGAACGTGCCCAATGCTCCCAATTACTACCGACCACAATCGGTTCCCAGGGCGCTGTTCAAAGCCCACACGATTGTTGGGCTAGACCGGGGCCTACATGCGCCGCAGACAATTTATCCAGAACGCTGCGTCCGGACGCCTTTTGTGCATCTCCACTTACACAACCGACCTGACTACGAAGACATACGCCGCTTTGCCCGTCAGAAGCTCGCTCATATCGCTGGCGCAATTCCAGGGGAAAAGCCGAGAGCGGGCCAGATCACACCCGAGAACCCCAAAGAGGGATATCATCTTCGGTACTATTTTCAGGCCAGTCAGGAAGATTTCCTCCGCAGCTACCTGCACACGCCCGATATTTATGCGCCCGTCATCGCAGACCATTTCCGGGCGTTAGGCGTAGATCCTGCGCCAATCCTCGGAGATACGGCCGCGCCGCAGTTCCCAGTGCATGTTCCACAGAATTTTCTGACTCATCGTCGACTGCAAGACGGATCACAGCACGAATACGTTCTGTTTGACCCCCTGTCCTATGCCCACGAGAATGAAGATGTGGTGAAAGACGCCTTCTATGGCATCTGGCCGCTGATCCATTACATGGACGCCGGATGGCGCGAAGGACGGGGCCCGAATGCCAGCGGAATGGAGCCATTTCTGCTTCAGGCGGCAGTTCCTACCGTATAAATCCGCTTTCCGGCCGGTGCAGGGCTTGCGGCCAATCCCCGATTGGGGCCATTTACGCGTGTCTTTTTCCCGGCAGAGGGCTGCCGGGAGCAATCGCAGAGGAGCGATCCCATGCCCGCCATCACACTCCCCGACGGAAGCGTCCGCACGTTCGACGGGACCGTGACGGGCACGACTATCGCGGCCTCCATCGGCCCGGGGCTGGCAAAAGCTGCCCTGGCCATGGAGGTGAACGGCAAACTCGTCGATCTCGCAACCGAGATTACGGACGATGCGGCCGTCAAGTTCGTCACAAAGAAGGACGATGCCTCTCTTGAGATGATCCGCCATGATGCGGCGCATGTTCTGGCAGAAGCCGTGCAGTCGCTCTGGCCGGAAACGCAGGTCACGATCGGTCCGAGCATCAAGGACGGCTTCTATTACGACTTCTCCCGCGAGAAACCGTTCACGCCGGATGACTTCGAAGCCATCGAAACCAAGATGCGCGAAATCGTCGCTGCCAACGCCCCTTTTACCCGTGAAGTGTGGGACCGTGACGAAGCCATCCGCTTCTTTGAAGAGAAGGGTGAGGACTTCAAGGCCGAACTGATCCGCGATCTGCCGGAAAGCGAACAGATTTCGATTTACCGTCAGGGCGAATGGCTCGATCTCTGCCGCGGCCCGCATCTGCGCGGCACAGCAGACGTTGGCACGGCCTTCAAGCTCATGCGCGTGGCCGGTGCTTACTGGCGTGGTGACCATCGCAACCCCATGCTGACCCGCATTTACGGCACAGCCTGGCGCGACAAGAAGGAGCTGGACGCTCATTTGATGCGTCTGGAAGAAGCCGAGAAGCGCGATCATCGCCGGATTGGCCGCGAGATGGATCTCTTCCACATTCAGGAAGAAGCCGTCGGACAGATCTTCTGGCACCACAAGGGCTGGCGTCTGTACACGGTCCTTCAGGACTACATGCGCCGCGCACAGTCCCGGAATGGTTACGAGGAAGTCCGCACGCCACAGCTTGTGGACCGTGCACTCTGGGAAGCCTCCGGTCACTGGGACAAGTACCGCGAGAACATGTTCATCGCGCAGGTTGAGGATGAGGACAAAACCCTCGCCCTGAAGCCGATGAACTGCCCGTGCCATGTGCAGATCTTCCGCCATGGCCTGCGGTCTTACCGTGAACTGCCGCTGCGTATGGCTGAGTTCGGGGCGTGCCATCGTTATGAGCCGTCCGGCTCGCTGCATGGCATCATGCGCGTTCGTGGCTTCACGCAGGATGATGCTCATATCTTCTGCACGGACGATCAGATTGCGGATGAAACCGCAAAGTTCGTGAAGATGTTGGCCGAGGTTTATACGGATCTGGGCTTCGAGAGCTTCCGCGTGAAGTTTTCGGACCGTCCGGAGACGCGCGCCGGCTCTGACGAAGTCTGGGATCGGGCCGAAAGCTCGCTCAAGACGGCCTGTGAAATCGCTGGTGTTGAGTACGAGTACAACCCTGGCGAAGGCGCCTTCTATGGCCCGAAGCTGGAGTTCGTTCTGACGGATGCCATCGGGCGTGACTGGCAGTGCGGTACGCTTCAGGTGGACTATGTACTGCCGGAACGTCTGGATGCGTCCTATATTGGTGAAGACAGCCAGCGTCATCGCCCGGTCATGCTGCACCGCGCCATCCTGGGCAGCTTCGAGCGCTTCATCGGCATTTTGATCGAGCAGTATGCTGGCAAGTTCCCGCTCTGGCTGGCACCGACGCAGGTTGTGGTGGCGTCCATCGTCTCCGATGCTGCTGATTACGCCAATGAGGTTGCTGCCGAACTGAAGGCAGCCGGGCTTCAGGTGGTAACCGACGTTCGCAATGACAAGATCAACGCCAAGATCCGCGAACACAGCCTTGCGCGCGTTCCGGTTATTCTGGTGGTTGGACGCCGTGAAGCAGAAGAGCGCAAAGTGGCGATGCGTCGCCTTGGGGGCGCCAATCAGGAAATTCTGGGACTCGAAGACGCTGTAAAAGCCCTCACAGCCGAGGCCACCCCACCTGATATCGCCCGGTTTTCGAAGGATTGAGCGTAATACCCTTGCGCCCGGAAGGGCGCAGGACTATGTGCAAAAGGAATGGGATCGGCAAAGATCGAAACCCGCTCCTCTTTGATGAGGTGCAGGCGTTCGGGTCGGGGCTGGTCCTTGTATGAAAATTACGACAGGAGCTGACCATAGCTAGACCGCCGATGCAGGCCGCGCCCACACGTGAGGGGCCGCGCGTCAACGAGGAAATCCGTGTTCCGCAGGTTCGTCTGATTGACGAAGAAGGCGAAATGCAGGGCGTCATGACGACCCGGGATGCCCTGATGCGCGCTTTTTCGGTGGGTCTCGACCTTCTGGAAATCAGCCCGACCGCTGTTCCTCCTGTCGTGAAGATTCTCGACTACGGCAAGTTCAAGTATGAGCAGCAGAAGAAGAAGAACGAAGCCCGCAAGAAGCAGAAGGTCGTTGAGATCAAGGAAGTGAAGGTTCGTCCCGGCACGGGCGAGCATGACTTCCAGACGAAGCTCAAGGCCATCAACTCGTTCCTGGATGATGGCGACAAGGTAAAGGTATCCCTTCGCTTCAAGGGCCGTGAAATGGCTCACCAGGAGCTGGGTGCAAAGATGATGGAGCGCATCCGCATCGAGGTCGAAGAAAAGGCCAAGGTTGAGCAGATGCCCCGTATGGAAAACCGTCAGATGCTCATGGTTATAGCTCCGCGCTAAAACCGGGTTCTTACGAGATCCACAGGAAAAGCAGCCTTCTTCGGAAGGCTGCTTTTTTTATGCCTTTAGTCTTGGAACTCGCCTATTGGCCGGCCTCAAGCTGATAGCCGCGATACAAATCCATGAGCCGGACAAGAGTGAGCCGGACATCGTCAACCACGCTCCCCCAATCTCCTGCCACAGGCTGACGGAAAATTCGCATATCCGGATACCAGGCGGTCTGAGTTCCTGCATCTCCCCAACGCCAACAAGCGTCAGAGCGTGACAGCATCCAGACGGGTTTGCCCAGTCCACCCGCCAGATGAGCCATGGACGTATCCACCGTAATCAGAAGATCCACACCTGAGAGTCTGGCAGCAGTATCAGCGAAATCGAGAATATTCTCCGTCCCATCAACCAGTGGAAAGCCGGTTTCAGCAACTTGATGGCGGGCTGCTCCCATTTGGAAACTTACGAAACGCACGCCTTTTACTGAAAACAAAGGCCTCAATGTCTCCAGCGACATGCTGCGGCGGCGATCCGTCTGCGTTGCACGCAGGTCATGAGGTCTTGGATCTCCGCTCCAGACAAGCCCGACGATAAAATCCGGAGGCTGGCAGGAACCTTGAACCCGGGCGCTGAGCTTACCTCCCTGAGTTGTCATGTCTTCTTCTGACACAGACAGGTAGGGAAACTGTCCAACAAACTCTGCCGTCAGTCCGAGCCTCACGGGAAGGCTCATCATCGGGCAATGATAGTCGAAGCTGTCGGCAGGATCGAGAACCGAGACTACCCGGGATACGCCCGCTACACGCTGAACAAGCCGTACCAATGGAACTGGAACCTGCACTACAACTTTTGCACCCCTCTGGGCCAGTATCGGCATCAGGCGGATAAAATGCAGTGTGTCTCCATATCCCTGTTCGTGATGAACAAGAATGGTGCATCCCTTCAGAGATTCCCCTTCCCAGACTGGCGCGTCGATATCAGCCCTGACTGTTCTCGAAGAGAGCCAACGACTTTCGTATTCCTGCCATCCTAAAAGAAAATCACCCGATTTCAGCAAAGCCGTCGCACGGCCAAAACGGATAACGGGATGATCAGGAGACCGTTGAAGCGCAGCATCGTAGAACTGCAAGGCTTCTGCAGAGCGGTTCAAACATTGGAGAATATGACCGGCGTTATTGAGAGCATTTGCATCAGCGGGCTGCATTTTTAAGGCAGACTGTACGAAACCCAGCGCCGCTTCAAACTGTCCATCGCGTGACAGAACCATACTCATGTCGGTCGCGTACTCAGGAATAGCCGGGTCCTGCTGCACGGCAGTGTCCAGAGCTTTGATAGACCCTCCCAGATCATCCCGATGCAATAGGGCGATGCCCAGTCGATGCCAGACCCTTGCCGCATGAGGCCTTGCTTCGAGGGCCTTGCCATAGAACAGAGATGCCTTTTCCCAGCACTGAAGACGCTCATAAACGCCACCAAGAAGAAAAAGACTTTCAGGCCTTTCTGGCAGAAGCGTTTCTGCCTCTCGCAGAACGTCGATAGCACTCTCACGCTGCCCCACTTCTTCCAGGCCGACTGCTACTCGCAAATATTCTGTGAAGGTACGACGTGTAAGCAGACAGGGGCTGGGGGAAAGTGTGGTCATTCCGACTCCTCGTCCTTGGTCTGTAAGAGGAAATTCTTAAGAATTCCTCAAACTCCATTCGTTCATCACATCGTTTCTGAAACCATATCTTTGATACGATTGAAATAAGTTAATAATTTAAAAGAAATTCTCTTTTAAAATTGGACATTACAAGTCCG